>NZ_JCACVY010000081.1:0-18409 GCF_058833935.1 Roseomonas sp. TS2
GCCCGGCTGCGGCTGCTGTCGGTCGATGGCCTCTCGCCCCGGCTCTATGACATTCCGCCCGATGCCCGCCTCGGCGCCGACCCGCAGGGCCATGCCGCCGCCCTCTATGCCGCCGCCGGCGCGGCGCTGGCCGACCTGGTGCAGGGCCGCGTGACCGAGCAGCCCGGGCGGCCGGATCTCCGCCGAGACCTTTCCCCGGCCCGGCTGGCGCAGTGGCAGGCGCAGCTGCTGCGCAGCCCGGAGCCGGCCGAGGTGATCGAGCAGGCGGCGCTGAGCCACCCCGACATGCCGGCGCTGCGCCTGGCCCTGCAAGCCGTGCGCGCCCGCGTCGAGGCCGGCGGCTGGCCGCTGGTGCCGGCGGGGGGAACGCTGGACCCCGGCATGGCCGACCCGGTGCGAATCCCCGCCCTGCGCGCCCGCCTCGCCGCCGACGACACCACCCTGGCCGCCGCCCCGGATGCCGGCGAGCTGTTCGACACGGCGCTCGAAGAGGCGGTGCGCCGCTGGCAGGCCGCGCATGGGCTGGACGTGGATGGCCGCGTCGGCCCCGCCACGCTGCGGCTGATGAACCGCCCGGCCGAGGCCTGGCTCGGCCAGGTGCGGGTGGCGATGGACATGCGCCGCGGCGCCGCCGCCCCGCCCGCCGGCCGGCGCATCGAGGTGAACATCCCCGAGTTCCGCCTCTGGGTGATGGAGGGGGCGCGCACCCTGCTGGAGATGCCGGTCATCGTCGGCAAGGCGGCGCGGGCCACGCCGCCGCTGGCGGTGAAGATGACGGCGGTGCAGTTCAACCCGCCCTGGGGCGTGCCCGAACGCAACGCGCGCGAGGACTTGCTGCCGCGCTTCCGCCGCGACCCGCGCGCCATGATGGAGAAGGGCTTCCGCCTGTTCACCGTGGTCGGCGGCGAGCGGGTGGAGGTGGACCCGATGACGGTGGACTGGGCGAGCGTGAACCCGCAGCGCTTCCCCTACATCGTGCGGCAGGATGCGAGCGATGTGAGCGCGCTCGGCCGGCTGAAATTCGTCATGCCCAATGGCGACGATATCTACCTGCACGACACGCCGGACCGCCACCTGTTCAGCCGCGGCGACCGCGCCCTCTCCTCGGGCTGCATCCGCCTCAGCCAGCCCATGGAGCTGCTGGCGCTGGTGCTGGAGAACGCCCCCGGCTGGAACCGCGAGCGCGCCCAGGCGGCGCTCGACAGCCGGCAGACCAGCTTCGTCGGCCTCGCCCGCACCCTGCCGGTGCGGCTGGCCTACACCACGGTGACGGTGGAGGACGGGCTGGTGCGCGTCCGCCCCGACATCTACGGGCTGGATGCCGCCTATCTGCGGCTGCTGGACCAGCGCCGCCCGGCGCCCGGCGCGGCACCCGGCGCGGCCCCCGTGCCGCTGGCCCAGAACACGGCTTCCAGCACGGCCGGAGCGCCCTCCGCCATCCCCGCTCCGGCGCGCCCGGCGCCGGAACAGCCCCGCCCCGCCCGCGCCGAGGCCCCTGGCCCCGCCGAGGCGACAAAGGTTGCGAGCCCCTGATGCTGTTCGGACGACACAAGCCGCAAAGCTGCCCCTGCTGCGACCCCGCCCTGGCCGGGCGGCGCGAGGTGATCACCGCCGGCCTCGGCCTGCTGGCCTGCGCGGCACTGCCACGCGCCGCGCGGGCCGCCCCGCCGCTCGCCCCGGTGCGCAGCCTGCGGGTGGAGCGCAGCTACACGGAGGACCGCTTCGAGGGCGTGTACTTCCGCGATGGCCGCTACGACCGCGAGGCGCTGCACAAGCTGGACTGGGTGTTCCGCGACCTCTCCGCCGCCGAGGTGACGCCGATGGACCCAAGGCTGTTCGACGTGCTGCACGCCGTGGCCGAGCAGCTCGAGGCCTCGGAGGCCTTCGTCATCTCCAGCGGCTACCGCACGCCGGAGCGCAACGGCCAGCTCCGCACCCGCCGCGTCTCGACGGTGAGCCTGCACATGTCCGGCATGGCGGCCGATTTCCGCCTGCCGGGGCGCGACGCCTATGGCGTGGCGCGCGCCGCCGCGCAGATGCAGGTGGGCGGCGTCGGCCTCTACCGCCGCGAAGGCTTCGTCCACCTCGATTGCGGCCCGCCGCGCCGCTGGTAGCGGCGCCCCCGGCTCAGCTGCGCCCGGCTCAGGCGCGCCAAGCTCAGATATTCCCGGCTCAGGCGCCGGCCAGCTCCACCAGCGCCGCCGCCAGCACCCGTGTTCCCCGGGCGAGCTGCTCCGGCGAGGAATACTCCGACGGGTGATGGCTCACGCCATCCCGGCAGGGCACGAAGATCATCCCCGAGGGGCAGAGCGGCACCAGGAACTGCGCGTCGTGGAAGGCGCCGGAGGGCATCCGCAGGGATTTCAGCCCCTGCGCCGCCGCCGCGCGCTCCACCGCCTCCGGCACCTCGGGCCGGAAGGTGACGGGCAGGGCGTGGAAGGTCTCGGTGACGGTGGCGGTGCAGCCGCGCAGCGCGGCCTGGATGACGCCGGGAATGGCATCGCCCCGCTTCAGCAGCACATCCTTGTCCGGGTGGCGCAGGTCGATGCTGAAACGCGCCAGGTTCGCCACCGTGTTGGAGGCGTTGGGGAACACCTCCACCCGGCCCACGGTGAAGCGCAGCACATCCGCCGGGTCGTGCGTCAGCGCGTTCAGGGCGGTGATGGCGCGCAGCATGTCCTGCACCGCATCCTTCCGCTGGCCGAGGGGCGTGGTGCCGGCATGGTCGGTGCGGCCATGGATCTCCACGGTGAACCAGCGGCTGCCCTGGATGCCGGTGACGATGCCGATGTCCAGCCCACCCGCCTCCAGCCGCGGCCCCTGCTCGATATGCGCCTCCACATAGGCGTGCGGGCGCGGCGTGCCGAAGGGGCGGCGGGGCAGGTCGGCCTCGGCCGCCAGATGCTCCTCCAGCGCGGCGCGGAAGGTGGTGCCCGCCGCGTCGGTCACCGAATCCCAGCTGTCGGCGGGGCGGAAGCCGCTCCAGGCCATGCTGCCCATGCAGCCGGGGGCGAAGCGGCCGCCCTCCTCATTGGTCCAGGCCACCACCTCGATCGGCCGGCGGGTGGCGATGCCGGCCTCGCGGATGGCCTGCACCGCCTCCAGCCCCGCCAGCACGCCCCAGATGCCGTCGAACCGCCCGCCATTGGGCTGGCTGTCCATGTGGCTGCCGGTCAGCACGGGGGCGGCCTCCGGGTCGGTGCCCTCGTGGCGGAGGAACAGGTTGGCCAGCCCGTCGGTCGCCACGGTCAGGCCAAGCTCGCGTGCCCAGCCGATCAGCAGCCGGCGCGCCTCGCGGTCGAGCGGCGAGAGGCAGGGGCGGTTCACCCCGTCGCCGGGGATGGCGCCGAGCTGCGCCATGCGCATCAGGCGGTCCCATTGCCGCGCCTCGTCCACCGCCGCGATCAGGTTGGGGGGTGCGGCCATTGTGCTGTGCTCCTGAGAACCAGCCGTCATGGATAGGGGAAAGGCCGGGGAGGGGGAATTCCCCCCCGGCCTCCCTCCTGCCGCCGTCAGCCGACCAGCTTGAGGCCGATGATGCCGCCCGCGATCAGGGCGATGCAGAGCAGGCGCGCGGCCGTGGCGGGCTCGCCGAACAGGGCGATGCCGAGCAGCGCCGTGCCCACCGTGCCGATGCCGGTCCAGACCGCGTAGGCGGTGCCGAGCGGCAGGCCGCGCAGGGCGAGGCCGAGCAGGCCCAGGCTGGCGGCCATGCTCGTCACCGTCAGCACGGTGGGCACCAGCCGCGTGAAGCCGTGGGTGTATTTCAGCCCCACGGCCCAGCCGATTTCCAGAAGGCCCGCCAGGGCAAGGTAGATCCAGGACATGAGGGAACGCCCCCCTTTCCAAGGTGGCGGGGTCGTCCCTGCCGTGGTCGATGCGAGGGGAGGTCGTCCTCCCGCCCCTCATCTAGGCGATCCCGACCGGTCTTGCACCGGCCGGGCGCCGGCTCACCCGGCCGTGTTGTTCCCGCCGGGCGCCGCAGCCGCCGGGGAGGATGGCTCGGCGCGCAGGAAGTCGAGGTCGCAGCCCTCGTCGGCCTGCAGCACCTGCTCCGTGTAGAGCCGCGCATAGCCGCGCTTCGCCGTGGCGGCGGTGGCGGGCTGGGTGGCGCGGCGGCGCTCCAGCTCGGCCGCGTCCACCAGCAGGTCGATCCGCCGCTCCTTCACCGAGAGGCGGATGCGGTCGCCATCCCGCACCAGCCCGAGCGGCCCGCCCGAGGCGGCGTCCGGCGAGACGTGCAGCACGATGGTGCCATAGGCGGTGCCGGACATGCGGGCATCCGAGATGCGCACCATGTCCTTCACCCCCGCCCGCGCCAGCTTGGCCGGAATGGGCAGGTAGCCCGCTTCCGGCATGCCGGAGGGCGAGAGCGGGCCGGCATTCTGGAGCACCAGGAAGTCGTCCGCCGTCACGTCGAGGTCGGGGCTGTCGATGCGCGCGGAGAGGTCCTCCAGCGACGAGAAGACGACGGCGCGGCCCTCGCGCTCGAACAGCGCCGGGTCGGCCGCCGCCCGCTTGAGGATGGCGCCGCGCGGCGCCAGGCTGCCGAACAGCGCGACCAGCCCGCCCTGCGGCTGCAGCGGCTCCTCCCGCGCGCGCACCACGGTGCGGTCCACATAGCCTGGCTCGGCGTCCAGCCGCTCGCCCAGCGTCTGGCCGGTGACGGTCATCACGTCGAGATGCAGCATCGGCCGCAGCTCGCGCAGCACGGCGCCGATGCCGCCCGCCGCGTAGAGATCCTCCATGTAGAAGGGGCCGGTGGGCTTGAGGTCCACCAGCACCGGCGTCTCGTCGGACAGCACGTTGAGCCGGTTGAGGTCCACCTTGATGCCGGCGCGCCCGGCGATGGCGGTGAGGTGGATGATGGCGTTGGTCGAGCCGCCGATCGCCAGCAGCACGCGCAGCGCGTTCTCCACCGACTTCTCGGTGACGATCGCCGAGGGGCGCAGCTTGCGGGTGGCCAGCATCATCGCGGCGGTGCCGGAGGCCTCGGCGGCGCGGATGCGGTCGGCGTGCACGGCGGGGATGGCGGCGGTGCCGGGCAGCATCATGCCCAGCGCCTCGGCGAGCGACGCCATGGTGGAGGCGGTGCCCATCACCGCGCAGGTGCCGGCGGTGGTGGCCAGGTTGCCCTCGATCTCCTCCACCGTCTCCTGGTCGATCTCGCCGGCGCGGAACTTGGCCCAGAAGCGGCGGCAATCGGTGCAGGCGCCGAGCCGCTCGCCGCGCCAGCGGCCGGTGGACATCGGCCCCGTCACCACCTGGATCGCCGGCACGTCGGCCGAGATGGCGCCCATCAGCTGCGCCGGCACGGTCTTGTCGCAGCCGCCCACCAGCACCACCGCGTCCATCGGCTGGCCGCGCACCATCTCCTCCGTGTCCATCGCCATCAGGTTGCGGAAGACGAGGGCGGTCGGGTTCAGGAAGGGCTCGCCGAGCGAGATGGTCGGGAACTCGCGCGGCAGGCCGCCGGCGGCCAGCACGCCGCGCTTCACCGCCTCCACAAGCTCCGGCACGCCGCGGTGGCAGTTGTTGAACTCCGAATAGGTGGCGGCGATGCCCACCACCGGCTTCTTCAGCAGGCTGGAGGACAGGCCCATGGAGCGGGCCATGGACAGGCGCAGATAGCGCGCGAAATCCATGTCGCCATAGTTGGTCAGGCCACGGGTCAGGCCGACGGGCTCGGGCTTCTCGGTCATGGGCAGGGGTTTCCTCCGGACATCTTCGGTGTTCAGGCCAGCAGCGTGGGGTGCTGGCCGAGATAGGCTTCGCGCGCCGGGCGGAAATGCGCGACGCAGAGCGCCAGCAGCGCTGCGCGGTCGCCGGCGCGCAGGGCGCCGAGCATGGCGGCGTGCTCGTCGCGCGCCCATTCCATGCTCGCCTGGCTGCGCAGGTTGGCGTAGCGGATCACCTGCGCCCGCTGGCCCAGCTCCTCGATGGTCTCGGCCAGGAACAGGTTGCCGCAATGGGCGTAGAGCGCGCGGTGGAAGGCGAGGTCGGCACGGAACACGGCGCGCGTGTCGCCCTCGGCGACGGCGGCGGCATGCTGCTGCTGCAGGGCGTGCAGCGGCGCCAGCGCGTCTCCGGCCAGCGGCAGCGGGATCAGCGCGGCGGCCTGGGTCTCCAGCATCTCGCGCAGGGCGTAAAGCTGCCGAACCTCCTCGGGGCTGTAGGCCTTCACCAGCGCACCGCGATGCGGGATGCGCTCGATCAGCCGCATCCGCTCCAGCTCGGCCAGGGCCTGGCGCACCGTGTGGCGCGTGGCGCGGAAGCGCTCGGCCAGCTCCTCCTCGATCAGCCGCTCGCGCGGGTGGAGGCGGCCGAAGACGATATCCTCCTCCAGCGCCGCGGCGATGGTGGCGGGCAGGGGGAGGGCGGCATCGTCTCGGGCGGCATCGGCCATGGGCGGCTTCCATGCGGCAGGGCTGCGCAGCTTAATCGGCGACGGGATTGTCGACAATGCCGTTGACTCATCTGTCGCCGCCGGGAAGAGTGCGGCGCAGAAGAAAACCCCCTGGAGGACGTTCCATGCGCAAATCCGCTTCGCAGGGCGGCTTGCCGCGCCGTGGCCTCGGCGCCATGGCCCTGGCCGCCACCGCCCTGACCGCCGGCTTCCGCCCCGCCCATGCCGCCGCCTATCCAGACCGCGCCATCTCCGTCGTGGTGCCCTTCGCGCCGGGCGGCGCCACCGACCTCGCCGGCCGCCTGCTGGCCGACCGCATCGGCCCGCTGCTGGGCGGGGATGGCCGCGCCCTGGTGGAGAACCGGCCCGGCGCCGGCTCCAGCCTGGGCGCCGACTATGTCCGCCGCGCCAAGCCCGATGGCTACACGCTGCTGGTCGGCTCCGCCTCCACCCTGGCGGTGGCGCCGGCGGCGCAGCCCAACATCGCCAAGTACCATCCGGTGGAGGATTTCACGCCGATCGCCATCATCGGCACCAGCGCCATGGGGTTGGTGGTGCCCGCCGCCTCGGGCATCAAGAGCGTGCCGCAGCTGATCGCGCGGCTGAAGGAGAAGCAGGGCGCGGACGGCTTCGCCAGCTCCGGCGTCGGCGGCGTTTCGCACCTGGCGTCGGAGCTGTTCGTCAAGCTGGCGGCGGCGCCCGCCAACCACATCCCCTATCGCGGCGGCAGCTCGGTGGCCGAGGCGCTGCTCAAGCAGGAGGTGATCTTCGCCATCGACCAGATCGCCTCCATCGTCGGCCAGATCCGCGACGGGGCGCTGACCCTGCTGGCGGTGACCACCGAGACGCGCGACGCCAACTTCCCCGATGTGCCGACCCTGGCCGAGGCGGGGGTGCCGGGCTACGCGCTCTCCACCTGGACGGCGATGGTGGGGCCGAAGGGCCTGCCGCCGGAGGTGGCGGCGGCGCTGAACAAGGCGGTGAACGCGGCGCTGAGCGAGCCCGCGCTGCGCGAGCGCCTCTCCAGCAGCGGCACCGACCCGCGCAACGACAGCACGCTAGAAAGCGCGGCCGCCTTCCTGGGGCAGGAGTTCAACCGCTTCAAGGCGGTGGTGGAGCGCACCGGCCTGAAGCTGGACTGACGGCGGCTGGACTGACGGCGGCTGGGCCGACGACGCGGCGCGGCCCTTCCCGCCGGAAGGGCCGCACGGGCGGCATGGCTCAGGCCGGCACCGCCGCCACGGCCTCGCTCTCCGCCGGGGCGGGCGGCAGGGCGGCGAGGGCGGTGCGCATCGCCTGTTCCGCGTCCGGCCAGCCGGTCTCGATGTCGTCGCCGGCCAGGGTCAGGCTTTCCGGCGAGAGCAGGGCGCGCAGATGCTGCTCCCGCCACGCCTTGGGCTGGTCGCGCTTGGCCAGGCCATAGGCCAGGGCGCGCACCACCCGCATCACCATGGCGCGCTCCGAGATGGTCTGGGCGGCGCTGGTGGCGGCCTCGGACTCCACCGTCGCGGGGGCCAGGGCCAGCAGGCGCTCCGCCAGCGCCGGCACGGCGGGGTAGGCGAGGTTGATGTGGAGCTGGTGCGTCTCGGCATAATAGGCCGCTGCGCGGTGGGTCAGCTCGCGGTCCGCCAGCTCGGCCGGGTCGCGCAGCAGGAACAGCGCCGGCGGCGTCTCCAGCACCGGCGCGGGCGGCGGCGTCTCGGGCTTGGCGGCGGCGGGCGGCGCCGGCGGCTGCGCGCCGGGCAGGCCGGGCTTCGGCGGCGGCCGGCGGCGCTGCACCTCCATCTGCTCCAGCATGGTGCGCATCATCTCGCGCACCTCGTCGAGGTAGAGGGCGTCCGGCGAGGCATCGGCCAGCAGCCTCGACAGCCATTCCGGAATGTGGCGCGAGACGAGGCCCGCATAGTCCATCAGCCGCACCTGCGCCTGGGTGGCGGTGCGGTAGCGCAGGAATTCGCGATAGGCCTCCGGCTGCACCGGGTAGTCGGCCGGCAGCTCGACCAGGACGATGACGCTGCGCGCCGCGAAGGGAATGCCGAAGCTGGGCGCCTCGCGCCGCCAGGCATTGCCGCGGGCCACGGCATACATCTCGTTCTGGTGCACGACGGCGCCGAGGCTCTCGTGCAGCATCACGCCTTCCTTGCGCGGCAGGTCCGCATCGTAGGCGTAGTGCAGCACGATGCCGTCCGGACCCTTCACGGCCTCGTAGTGCTCGAGCTGCGCCAGCCGCTCGGCCAGGCTCACCACCCGCAGCGGCTGCGTCAGCCGGGCGATGCCGGGCTTGATGATGACCTCGGTGCCGGCGGGAAAGCGGAAGAAACGGTGGCCGATGGTCTCGATCAGCCAGTGGGCCGGGCTGCGCGGGTGGCCGTTGTAGGGGTCGAGCGCCGTGTTCTGCTCCGGCGCGTTGCCGAATAGCACGACCTCCGTCCATTCCTGGTCGAGCGGGCGGCCCTCGGCGGCGGCGCTTTCGGTGACGTGGATGACCTCGCGCATCTGCCCGTCCGTCCCCGGGCGCAGCAGGCGGCCATAGACGCCGCCGAACTTGCCGATCATCACTTCCTGCACCATGCCCTTGCGGGCCGAGCGGTAGCGCATGCCGTTCTGGTTGGAGGGCAGGGAGGCCACCTTGGCACCCATGCCGAAATTGCGGTCGAGCCCGGTTTCCTTGCGGATCGAGGCGGCGATGTCGCACATCCGGTAGAGTTCCGGGCCGGTGAGGCCGGTGCCGCTGTTCCACACCGCCAGCTTCGGCGTGCCCTCGACCGGCACGGTGGAGAACTCGACACGCCGCTCGCCGTCGGGGGCAGAGCCCGCGGCCTCCAGCGCGTTCTGGAGCAGCTCGCGGATCATCATGCTCTTCGGGCAGCGCTCGATCATCGAGGCCACAAGGAAGTCTTCGTCCTTGACGCGCAGCTTCGTGACGGTGGTGCTCATCGTGGCAGTCTCCCCTGCAGCGGCTCGCTGGTGGCATGGCCCAGGCCAGGTTCCGCGCTTGCCTCCTGGCGGGACCACACGGCATGTTGTGCATAGCAGCAGACGGCGCAGCCTCGCCAGGGACAGTTCAAAGCATGCCGGCCGCACTCGCGAGACTAGAAGAGGACATCCGGCAGCAATTGTCGCTGGTGGACTACCCCGCCCGCCCCTGGATGCGGCCTGCCGCGGCGGATGTGCTCGACGTCGCCATCATCGGCGCCGGACAGACCGGATTGGCAACGGCCTTCGGGCTGCGCCGCCAGAAGGTGGACAAGCTGGCCCTGTTCGACCGCGCACCGCCGGGCGGCACCGGTGTCTGGATCACATTTGCGCGAATGCGCACCCTGCGCACGCCCAAGCACGTCACGGGCCCCGATCTCGGCCTGCCGGCGCTGACCCCGCGCGCCTATTTCACCGCCCGCGACGGCGAGGCCGCCTGGGACAGCCTGCACAAGATCGGCCGCGAGGACTGGCAGGACTATCTCGACTGGTACGCCCGCGTGCTGGAACTGCCGGTGCGGCACGAGCACACGCTGCTGGAGATCGGCCAGGAGGCGGGGACGGGGCTGCTGACGCTGCGCTTCGCCACGCCCGGGGGCGAGGTGGTGCGGCGTGCCCGCAAGCTGGTGCTGGCCACCGGCATGGATGGCGCGGGGGCCTGGCAGATCCCGCCGCCCTTCGGCGCCCTGCCGCCGGGGCGGGTGCTGCACACCGCCCAGGCGATCGACTTCGCGGCGCTGGCCGGCAAGCGGCTGCTGGTGATCGGCGCCGGCGCCTCCGCCTTCGACAACCTGGCCACGGCCCTGGAGGCCGGCGCGGCCGAGGCCACCATGCTGGTGCGCCGTCCGCGCATGCCGCGCGTCAACCCGTTCCGCTGGATGGAGCAGGCCGGCTATCTCGGCCAGTACCACGCCCTGCCGGACCTGCTGAAATGGCGCTTCACGCGGCACATCTTCGAGCTGAACCAGCCGCCGCCGCAGGAGAGCTGGGACCGCGTGGCCGCCGACCCGCGCTTCCGGCTGGTCATGGGCGCGCCGGTCGAGTCTGCCCGCATGGAGGGCGGTGCGGTGGTGCTGGAGACGCCGCGCGGCGCCTTCGGCGCCGACGCGGTCATCCTCGGCACCGGCTTCACCTTCGATCTCGGGCTGCGGCCGGAGCTGGCGCCCTTCGCGCGCCACATCCGCCTCTGGCGCGACGCCTTCACCCCGCCAGCGGGCGAGGAGAGCGCCCTCTGCGGTGCGTCGCCCTACCTCTCGCCGGATTTCGCCTTCCAGGAAAAGCAGCCCGGCGCCGCGCCGCTGCTGCGCCATATCCACTGCATGACCTATGCGGCGACCCTCTCCATGGGTCTCTCGGGCGCCAGCATCAGCGGCATGAAGTATGGCGTGCCGCGGCTGGTGGACGGGCTCTGCCGCGCGCTCTGGCTGGAGGATGCCGAGGCGCATCTCGCCGCCCTGCGCGCCTTCGACCTGCCGGAACTGACCGCCCCCATCCCGCAGGAACACGAGACCCCGGAGGAGCGCCGGGCCGGCGCCGCGGAGTGAGCATGAGCAGACCCAGCGCCCTCTCCACCCACATCCTCGACACCGCCTCCGGCCGCCCGGCCGAGGGGGTGCGGGTGCAGCTGTGGCGGATGCAGCCCGTGCCCGCGCTCCTGGCAGAGGAGCGCACCGATGCCGATGGCCGCGCCGGCGGCGCCCTGCTGCCGGCGGAGCGCTTCCGGCCCGGCCGCTACGAGCTGCGCTTCTTCGTGGGCGACTACTTCGCCGCGCGCGGCATGGCTGGCGGGCCGGAGGAGCGCTACCTCGACGTGGTGGCGGTCAGCGTCGGGCTGCGCGAGGGGCAGGGGCACTACCATGTGCCGCTGCTCTGCACGCCCTGGTCCTACACCACCTATCGCGGCTCGTAGGGCGAGGGATCGTCCAGCTCGGGCGGCGGCTGCGCCTCCGGGTCGCGGGCGATCAGCCCGGCATCGTTCTCCGCGAAGCGGCCGACGCGCGCCGGCACCGGCCAGCAGGCGAGGTCCCCGGCCGGGCTGGGGCGCAGCAGGGCCAGCGGGTCGCCCTCCGCCTCGCCCAGCCAGGCGGGCCAGTCGGCGCGCGGCAGGATCACCGGCATGCGGTGGTGCACCAGCGCCTGCTTGGCATTCGCCGCCGTGGTGATGATGCTGAAGGTGCGCAGCCATGTGCCGTCCGGCTGCTGCCACCCCTCCCACAGCCCGGCCAGCGCCATCGGCTCGCCGCTCGCCAGTGCCACGGCGTAGGGCTGCTTGCGCGTGCCCTCCTGCCGCCACTCGTAGAAGCCGTCGGCGGGCACGAGGCAGCGGCGGCGGGCGAAGGCCTCACGGAAGGAGGGCTTTTCCGTGATGCCTTCGCTGCGGGCGTTCATCAGCTTCGCGGCGCCGGAGGCGTCCTTGGCCCAGCGCGGCACCAGCCCCCAGCGCAGCGGGCCTAGATGCCGCGCGCCGCTCTCCGGGTGGCGGCGCACGACCAGCGAATCCTGCGTCGGCGCCACGTTCCAGGAAGGAGGGTGGTTGGGGAGCGGCGGCGCCGTCTCGAAATACTCCGCCAGGCGCTGTGGCTCGCGCTGCAGGAAGTAGCGGCCGCACATGATGGGTCTCCCTTCGGCCATCCAGCATAGCGGCCCGGGCGGCCGGCCGCGAGGTGGCGGCCGCGCCGCGCCGAGACAGGGCGGGGCTCACGGCAAGGTAATTTCGAAAACAAATCGATGTTCGGTAGAGCCAGGGCCCGGCCCGAAAAAAAAACACAGGCCGGATCCGCTCAAGCTGGGAGCCGGTCAGGAACTCCCCGATGCGGATCAAGGAAGGGAGTTCCGCCTATGAGCTTCGGCAGATTCTTCACCTCGGACTGGATGCACTACACCCGGCCCGCGCTGGACTGGTTCAATTCGAAGCTGGTCTATGGCACCCGCGGCGACGACACCATCGGCCGCGACGGCAACGGCCTGCTCGTCTTTGGCCTGGCCGGGGATGACCAGATCACGGTGGATGGCCGCGCCAACCCGGATGGCGCCGGGAACAAGGTGCTGGGCGGCTCCGGCCGGGACAGCATCATCGCCTCGGGCAACAAGAACCTGCTGCTGGGCGAAACGGGTAACGACAGCATCACCGCCACCGGCAACGACAACACGGCCTTCGGCGGGGCGGGCGACGACGTCATCGCCATGACCGGCCAGAACGCCAGCGGCAACGCCGCCCATGGCGGCAGCGGCAACGACACGCTCTCCGCCTTCGGCTACGACAACCGGCTGTATGGCGGCGCGGGCGAGGACGTGCTGAGCAGCCGCAGCTTCAGCGTCGGGCAGGGCATCCAGGTGGGCGACGGCACGGTGATGAGCGGCGGCTCCGGCGCCGACCGCTTCGTGCTGAACAACACCAGCGCGCTCTCCGTGCTGGACAATGGCGACGACGTCGTCTCCGCCGGCGACACCTTCCGCGGCGTGATCGACGTGATCACCGACTACCGGGCCGGCGAGGTGATCGAGACCGGCGCCACCACGCGCGTGAGCGGCCCGGTGGCGCTGGACGCGTTGCAGACCATTCCGCCCGGCAATTTGGGCGCCGTGCTGGCGGCCGGCGAATACGCCCTGTTCCATGGCGCGCTGACCGAGGCCGGCGTGTTCTCCGTGGCGGCGGCGGGGCCGGACCTGCTGATGATCTACGAGACCGCCAACAGCGCCGACCCCACCGCCAGCGGGGCGGTGGTGCTGCGCGACTATGCCTCCGACAGCGTGCTGATCGCCTGAAGGGCCGGCGTGCCGGGCGGGCCTGCGCGGCCCGCCCGCACAGGATCAGTCCACGATGAACAGCGTGGCGCCTGTCTCGGTGACGGAGCGGTGCGCCGCGTCGCCGAAATCGGACACCATGTAGCTCATGCCCGCCTTCAGCTCCGTGCGCCGGCCGTCCTTCAGCTCGCTGACCAGCGCGCCCGAGACCACGTGGATGATGTGGCCGCGGTCGCACCAGTGGTCGGCCACGTAGCCGGGCGAATACTCCACCAGCCGCACGCGGATGTCGCCGAGAGTGAAGGTGCGCCACAGCGCGTGGCCGGATTCGCCCGCGTGCCGGGTCGGCTCCACCGCCGACCAGTCGATGGCGGTGAAGGGCAGGGGCGGGATCTTCACGGGTGCCGCCTTCAGCCGCGCGGCAGCAGCTGCTCGGCCAGCGCCGCGAAGAAGCTGGCGCCGACCGGCAGGACCGCGTCGTTGAAGTCGTATTTCGGGTGGTGCAGCCCGGCATCGGTGGCCGAGCGGCCGCCGCCCAGCATCAGGTAGGAGCCGGACTTGGCGTTCAGCATGAAGGCGAAGTCCTCGCCGCCCATGGTCGGCTTGGGCAGCTCATGCGTGTTGGCCTCGCCCACCACGGCGGCGGCGGCGCGGGCGGCGAGTTGCGTCGCCTCGGCCTCGTTGATGGTGGAGGGGTACATGCGGAAGAAGCGTACCTCCGCCTGCGCGCCGAAGGCGGTGGCGATGCCGGAGGCGATCTCCGTCACCTTCTTCTCCAGGATGTCGCCCACCTCGGGGCGGAACCAGCGGGCGGTGCCGCGCAGGCTCACCGTCTCGGGGATGACGTTGAAGGCGTTGCCGCCCTCGATCTTGCCGATGGTGACGACGCCCGCCTCCACCGGCTCCACGTTGCGCGCCACGACGGATTGCAGCGCGGTGACGATCTGCGCCGCGATCACCACCGGGTCGTTGCCCATGTGCGGCATGGCGCCATGCGCGCCCTTGCCGGTGATGGTGATCTCGATATCGGCCACCGCCGCCATCACCGGGCCGGTGCGCCAGTGCATCTCGCCCGCCGGCAGGTTCGGCCAGTTGTGGATGGCGAAGACGCGGTCCATCGGGAAGCGCTCGAACAGCCCTTCCTTCACCATCACCTCGGCGCCGCCGCCCATCTCCTCGGCGGGCTGGAAGATGACATAGACGGTGCCGGCGAAGTTGCGCGTCTCGGCCAGGTACTTCGCCGCGCCGAGCAGCATGGTGGTGTGGCCGTCATGGCCGCAGGCGTGCATCTTGCCCGGCACGGTGGAGGTGTAGGGGACGCCGCTCTCCTCCAGGATCGGCAGCGCGTCCATGTCGGCGCGCAGGCCGATGGCGCCGCCCGGCGCATTGCCGCGGATGACGCCGACCACGCCCGTCTTGGCGATGCCGGTGATCACCTCGTCCACGCCGAACTCCCGCAGCTTCTCCGCCACGATGCCGCTGGTGCGCACCTCCTCGAAGGCCAGCTCCGGGTGGCGGTGGAAATCCTGCCGCCAGGCGGTCATCTCGTCGTGGAAGTCGGCGATGCGGTTGATCACGGGCATGGGGCGGGTTCCGTCCGGTCGGTGTGGTCGCGAAGGCGTGCAGCTTTGCGGCGAGTGCCGCCGCCCCGCAAGGGGAGGGGGGTTCCCCGGAGCGCCGGCGGGACCATCTGAGGGCGGATGCTCCGCCGGGTCGTGATCCTCCTGCTGCTGCTGTCGCTGCTGGCGCCGGCGGGCCTCTATGTCTCGGGCCTGTGGCGCCCGCCGCCGCGCTGGGACCCCTGGGCCGTGCTCGACATCCGCGACACCCCCAATTTCGTGACGCCCTGGAAGCTGGCCCGGCTGGAGCGCGAGCCCGCGGCCTGCTTCGCCGCGCTGGAGCAGTCGGGGCTGGCGATGGCGCGCCTGCCGGACCGTGCCTCGGACTCAGGCTGCCCGCTGGAGAACACGGTGCGGCTGGAGGGCGGCCGTGCCGCGCTCAGCCCGGCGGGGCCGGTGGTGACCTGCCCGCTGGCGGTGGCCTGGGCGATGTTCGAGCGGCACGCGCTGCAGCCGGCGGCGCGGGCGCATTTCGGCCAGGGCGTGCGCGCCGTGCGGCAGCTCGGCACCTACAATTGCCGCAACGTCTATCACCGCGCCGAGGGCCGCCGCAGCCAGCACGCCACGGCCAACGCCATCGACATCGCCGGCTTCACCCTGGCCGATGGCCGCGCCATCACCCTGCTGCGCGACTGGGAGGGGGAGGGGCCGGAGGCCGCCTTCCTGCGGGATGCGCGGGACGGCGCCTGCCGCTTCTTCAAGGCGGTGCTGGGGCCGGATTACAACGCGCCGCACCGCGACCATTTCCACCTCGACCGGGGGCGGTGGTCGCGCTGCTCCTGAGGCCGGAACGGCTGCGGTATCATGATACCACAGCTTTTTCCCTTGACCTCCCCGGGCGTTGCGCCGATAACCCGCCCCATCTTTCCAGGACTAAGCAAAGCAGATCATGCTCACCACGCAGACCCGCTCGCTGAAGCCGGCGGAGGTCAAGAAGGGCTGGGTGCTGATCGATGCGGACGGGCTCGTGCTCGGCCGTCTCGCGGCCCTCGTTGCCAATCACCTCCGCGGCAAGCACAAGCCGCAGTTCACGCCGCATGTCGATTGCGGCGATCATGTTGTCATCGTCAACGCCGAGAAGGTGAAGGTGACCGGTAACAAGGCCGAGCAGTCGGTCTTCTACTGGCACACCGGCTACCCCGGCGGGATCAAGGAGCGCACCGTCCGTGAGCGCCTCGAGGGCCGTTTCCCCGAGCGCGTGATCGAGAAGGCCGTGGAGCGCATGATCACCCGTGGCCCGCTGGGCCGTCGGCAGATGAAGAACCTGCACGTCTATGCGGGCGCCGAGCACCCGCATGCCGGCGCGCAGCCCCAGACGCTGGACGTCGCCGCCCTGAACCGCAAGAACAAGGTGGCCTGAAATCATGAGCGAACAGACCACCGCCACTTCGCTGTCCGAGCTGAAGAACCTGGTCGCCGGCACCCCGGCCGCCGGTGAGGCCGCCGCCGCGCCGCGCGAGCCGAAGAAGGACCAGTTCGGCCGCTCCTACGCCACGGGCCGCCGCAAGAACGCCATCGCGCGCGTCTGGGTGAAGCCGGGCAAGGGCACTGTCGAGATCAACGGCAAGGCCGCCTCCAAGTACTTCGCCCGGCCGGTGCTGCGCATGCTGATCGCGCAGCCCTTCCTGGTGGCCGACCGCTACCAGCAGTTCGACGTGTACTGCACGGTCGTCGGCGGCGGGCTCTCCGGCCAGGCCGGCGCGGTGCGCCACGGCATCAGCCGCGCCCTGACCAACTTCGAGCCGGCCCTGCGGCCGATCCTGAAGAAGGCCGGCTTCCTGACGCGCGACCCGCGCGTCGTTGAGCGCAAGAAGTACGGCAAGGCCAAGGCCCGACGCTCCTTCCAGTTCAGCAAGCGCTGACGCTGGCGGGCCGGCGTACGCGCCGGCCCGATCAAGGGCTGTTCATCGGCAAGGGCGGGTCCGCGAGGACCCGCCCTTTCTGCATTCTGCTATCGTCACCGACCCTGAAGGAGGGCCAGATGGCCAAGGGTTCCGTTCCCGCGATCTTCATCGACGGCGAAGCCGGCACAACGGGGCTGGGCATCCGCCAGCGCCTCGAGGCGCTGCCCGGCATCGCCCTGCGCTCGATCGACCCGGCGCAGCGCAAGGACCCCGAGGCCAAGCGTGCCCTGATGGCCGAGGTGGACCTGGTGGTGCTCTGCCTGCCGGACGAGGCGGCGAAGGAGAGCGCGGCCATGGCCGCCAGCCTCGGCGCCGACGCGCCCAAGCTGCTCGACGCCTCCACCGCCCACCGCGTGCACCCGGACTGGGCCTATGGCTTCCCCGAGCTGTCGGCGGCGCAGGCGGCGGCGGTGGCAGCCAGCCCGCGCGTTTCCAACCCCGGCTGCTACCCGACGGGCGGCATCGCCCTGCTGCGGCCGCTGGTCGATGCCGGGCTGATCCCGGCCGACCACCCCATCACCGTCAATGCCGTCTCGGGCTATTCCGGCGGCGGCAAGGCGATGATCGAGGCCTATGAGGGCGGCACCGCGCCGGCCTTCGAGCTGTACGGGCTGGGGCTGGAGCACAAGCACCTGCCGGAGCTGCAGCTCTATTCCGGCCTGACGCGGCGGCCGATCTTCGTCCCCAGCGTCGGCAACTACCGGCAGGGGATGCTCGTCTCCATCCCGCTGCATCTCGACACCCTGCCGGGCAACCCCGCGCCGGAGGATCTGCGGGCGGCGCTGGCCGCGCATTACGAAGGCTCGCCCTGGGTCCGGGTCGTGCCGGCGCCGGCCAATGGCAAGCTGGAGCCCGAGGCGCTGAACGACACCAACGGGCTGGAACTGCGGGTGTTCGGCAACGCGACGCGGCACCAGGCCGTTCTGGTGGCGCGGCTGGACAATCTGGGCAAGGGCGCCTCGGCGGCCGCGGTGCAGAATATCGGCCTGATGCTCGGGCTGGAGCAGGCGGCACGGCAGGCCGCCTGAGACGCCGCGGGCGTGGGGCGCGGGGGGCACCCCCTTCCGCCCGGCGCCAGCGGGCAGGATGATGCGGGCGAGGGGGGCAGCCCCTCCCGCCCATGCCCGCCGCCCGGGTGGCGGGCCAACCCTGGCGGGCCAACCCCGCCGCAGCGCGAGGAACCCGTCACGCCCATGGCTCCGCTCCATCCCTTCGAAGGGCGCCTGCCCACCATCGACCCCAGCGCCTTCGTCGCGCCCAGCGCCGCCGTCATCGGCGATGTCGAGCTGGGGGCGGATGCCAGCGTCTGGTATCACTGCGTGCTGCGCGGCGACACCAACTTCATCCGCGTCGGCGCCCGCAGCAACATCCAGGACGGCAGCATCGTCCATGTGAATGCCGGCACCCACCCCACCATCATCGGCGCCGACGTCACCATCGGCCATGCCTGCATCATCCATGCCTGCACGCTGCACGACCGCGCCTTCGTCGGCATGGGCGCCACGGTGCTGGACGGCGCGGTGATCGAGGAGGGCGGCATGCTGGGTGCCGGCGGGCTGCTCGCGCCCGGCAAGCGGATCGGCGCCAACGAGCTGTGGCTGGGCTCGCCGGCCCGCAAGGTGCGGGTGATGGATGCCGAGGAGCGCGCCCGCTGGGACCGCACCGCGGCGCACTATGTGGAACTGGCCAAGCGGCACCGCACCTCGCTGGTGGCCGGGGGCGCATGATGCCGCGCCCCGCCGTGTCGCGGCCCGCCCTCG
>NZ_JCACVY010000082.1:0-18269 GCF_058833935.1 Roseomonas sp. TS2
TCGCGGCTGGCGAAGTGGCGATAGGGCGCGTTGTGCGAAACCCCCGCCGCCCGCGCCACGGCCCGCAGCGAGAGATCCTGCGGCCCCTGCGCGGCCAGCATCGCCTCGGCGGCGCGCAGCAGGGCCGCGCGCAGGTCACCGTGGTGATAGGGGTCCGGCGCCGATGTTGACATCGCCAACAGACTATCCTCTGATGTTGTCACTGTCACCATCCGGCCCTCCCCCCTGCCTGGCAAGCCCCGGACCGACGAAAGGAGTCCCGCCATGCTGCCCCTGCTCCTGGCCGCACTGCTCTGGCTCGCCCTGCATCTCGGCCTCGCCGGCGGGCCATGGCGCGGGGCGGTGGCGGCGCGGCTCGGCGAGGGCGGCTTCCGCGCCGCCTTCTCGCTGGCCTCGGTGCTGGCGCTGGCATTGCTGGTGCAGGGCTGGCGCGCGGCCGGGACGGTGCCGCTGTGGTTCGCGCCCGGCTGGCTGCGCTGGCTGATCGTGCTCGGCATGCTGCCGGCCTTCCTGCTCTTCGTCGCCTCCGTGCTGCGGCCGAACCCGACGGCGGTGGGCGGCGAGGCGGCGATGGCCCAGGGCGCGCGGGGCATCCAGCGTGTCACCCGCCACCCCATGCTGTGGTCCTTCGCGCTGTGGGCGCTGCTGCACATGCTGGGCAATGGCGACAGCGCCAGCCTGGTCTTCTTCGGCACGCTGGGCGCCACCGCCCTGGCCGGCATGCCCTCGATCGACGCCAAGCTGGCCCGGCGCGACCCCCGGGCCTGGGCGCGGCTGGCGGCGGAGACCTCCATCCTGCCTTTCGGTGCCATCGCCGCCGGGCGCAACCGGCTGGCCTGGCGGGAGATCGGCTGGCTGGCGCCGGCCCTGGCGCTATTGGCCTGGGCGACACTGCTGCACGCGCATGGCTGGCTGTTCGGCGTCTCGCCGCTGCCGATGGGTGGCTGAGCCCTAGAGCCTTTTCCGTTCGTGCTGGCTCACGGAAAAGGCCTTAGATCATTATTTTTGCGAGCTTTTTCACGCGATCTGGCGAGGCAGCCTGCTCGCGATCTGCTCTAGAGCAGCCCCCAGCGGCGCAGCAGCACGCTGCAGGGCTGCACCAGCATCGCCGTCAGCGCGATGCGCACGAGGTGGAAGGCCACCACCACCGGCACGTCCAGCAGCAGCGTCTTGGCGGTGATGGACATCTCCGCCACGCCGCCGGGCGCCGTGGCCAGCACCAGTGTCGGCAGGTCCAGCCCGAACAGCGCCGCCAGCAGCCAGCCCAGCAGGGCGCAGAGGCCGGTGAGCAGCAGCACGTGCAGCACCGCCGCCCCCAGCAGCCGCCCGCCGCCCAGGAAGGCCGCGCGCTCGAACTGCACGCCGAGCTGCGCGCCCATCGCCACCTGCGCGATGGCCGAGACCCAGCCCGGCACCCCGGTCAGCGCCTGCCCCGCGGCGGTGAGGCCGAGGCTGACGAACAGCCCGCCCAGCAGCCAGGCGTTGCGCACGCGCAGGCGGATCAGCAGCCAGGTCATCGCCGCGCCCAGCGCCAGCAGCAGCGCCAGCCCCGGCAGCCAGAGCGGCCGCGCCACGAAGCTGGAGGAGATGTGCCCGGAAATGCCCAGCAGCGCGAAGCTGCTCGGCACCAGCACCACCACCCCCACCACGCGGAGCAGCTGCACGATGGCCACCGTGGTGGGGCGGGCGCCATAGGCCTCGCCCAGCACGCTCATCTCCGCCACCCCGCCGGGGATGGAGCCGAACAGCGCGCTGGCGCGGTCCATCCGCCCGAGCCGCGCCAGCAGCGGCGAGAGGGCGACGCCGATGGCCAGCGTCAGCAGCGCCGCGCCCACCACCAGCCAGGCGCGCTCGGCGAGGTGCCGTGCGGCCTCGGGCGTGAAGAACAGGCCCAGCGCGCAGCCCACCACCAGCAGCCCGGCATTGCGCGCCCGGCGCGAGGCCTGCAACCGCAGCCCCATGAGCTGCCCGGCGGCGACGAAGCTCAGCGCCCCCAGCAGCCAGGGCAGCGGCGTGCCCAGCAGGAAGAACAGGCCGCCCCCCAGCCCGGCCAGCAGCAGGCAGAGCAGGAAGGGCGCGGCGCGGCGCGCCAGGGTGGCAGGGCGGGGCATCCGGGCCAGCCTAGCGGCGTGGCGCGGCATGGCAACGCCCGCCATGCTGCGGCGCGTCATGCGCGGGGAATTTCCGCTGCGCGGCCAGCCGTGCTAGGGGCGCTCCCCGACATGTCGCGCACCCCATGCTCCGCAAGCTGATCCGCCATCCCGCCACCCAGGCCGTCCTGGCGCGGCTGCTCAGCGCCTACCTGGCCTTCTGCTACCGCACCACGCGGTGGACGATGGTGGGGCACGAGCACATGGCGCCGCTCGCCGGGCAGGGCCGCCCCGCCATCATCGGCTTCTGGCACGAGCGCCTGCCGATGATGCCAATGCTCTGGACCGCCGTGCACCGCATCTTCCCCGAGGCGAAGGACTGGCAGCCGCATGTGCTGGTCTCCCAGCACCGGGATGGCCGCTTCATCGGCGAGGTGGTCTCCCGCTTCCGGCTGGTGATGGTGCATGGCTCGACCTCGCGCGGCGGCGCCAGCGGCATGCGCGCCCTGCTGAAGGTGCTGCGCGAGGGCAGCCCGGTGGCGATCACGCCCGACGGCCCGCGCGGCCCGCGCCGCAAGGCGGCGGACGGGGTGGCCAGCCTCGCCGCCATCGCCGGCGTGCCGGTGCTGCCCACCGCCGCCGCCGCCACCCGCCACCGGCTGCTGCCGAGCTGGGACCGGATGATGCTGCCCCTGCCCTTCGGCCGCGCCGTGCTGGTCTGCGGCCCGCCCGTGCATGTCCCGCGCGACGGCACGCAGGCGGCGGTGCCCGCCATCGAGGCGGCGCTGAGCGCGGCCTGCGACATGGCCGATGCCTGGGCCGCGGGCCGCCTGCCGCCGGGCATCGAAAGCCGGGCGCTCTAGCCGCATGAGCCTCGGCGGGGCCGTCACGCACTGGGCCGGCACCGGGCTGGCGCCGTTGCTGCCCTTCTGGCTGCGGCTGCGCGCCGGCCGCGGCAAGGAGATCCCCGAACGGCTGGCGGAGCGGCGCGGCGCCGGGGCGGAGCGGCCGGAGGGGCCGCTGCTCTGGCTGCACGCGGCCAGCGTCGGCGAATCCCTCTCGCTGCTGCCGCTGATGGCGGCGCTGATGGAACGCCGGCCCGCGCTGCGGCTGCTCGTCACCACCGGCACCGTCACCGCCGCCACCCTGCTGGCGCAGCGCCTGCCGCCCGACCTGGCCGGGCGCGTGACGCACCGCTTCGTGCCGCTCGACGTGCCGCGCTGGGCGGAGGCCTTCCTCGATGGCTGGCGGCCGGACGGGGCGATCTTCGTCGAGAGCGAGCTGTGGCCGAACATGACGGCGGCGCTGGCGCGGCGCGGCATCCCGGCGGTGCTGGTCAATGCCCGCATGTCGCCCCGCTCGGCGCGGATGTGGCGCTGGGCGCCCGGCCTCGCGCGCGAGATCCTCTCCCGCTTCCGCCTCATCTTCACCCAGACGGAGGAGGATGCGGCGCGGCTGCGCGCGCTCGGCGCCGGCGCGGTGCAGTCCTGGGGCAACCTGAAGGCCGCCGCCGAGCCGCTGCCGGCCGATCCGGCGGAGCTGCGGCGGCTGCGCGCGCTCCTCGGCGGGCGGCCGGTCTTCCTCGCCGCCAGCACCCAGCCGGGCGAGGAGGCGGTGGTGCTGGAGGCGGCGGGCCTCGCCCGCGCCGGCCTGCCGGAGCTGCTCACCATCATCGCGCCCCGCCACCCCGAGCGCGGCGCCGAGGTGGCGGCGCTGGCCGCCGGCACCGTGGGAGAGGCAGCCGTCAGCCGGCGCGCCGCGGGCGGCCAGCCCGGCCCCGGCTGCCAGGTGCATGTGGCGGACACGCTGGGCGAGCTGGGGCTGTTCTTCCGCCTGGCGGGGGTGGCCTTCATCGGCGCCTCGCTGGTGCCCAAGGGCGGGCACAATCCGCTGGAGCCGGCACGGCTCGGCTGCCCCATCCTGTTCGGCCCGCACACCGAGCATGTGGAGGCGCTGGCCGGCGCGCTGGAGGCCGCCGGCGGCGCCATCCGGGTGGCGGATGGCGCCACGCTGGCCGAGGCGGTGACAGACGTGCTATCCACGCCGGGCCGTGCGCAGTCCCTGACCCGCGCCGCGGCGATGGTTGCCGCCGATGCGTCCCACCTGCCGGGAAGGTTGGCCGCGGCGATCCTGGAGATCTTGCCCATCGACGCCGGCGGTCCGCCGGCCGCGCGCGGGGCCTAGGGAGAAGGACAGGTTCGAGCCGAATGCGTGCCCCCGGCTTCTGGAGCGGGGGCAGCGGGGGAATCGCGCCCCTGCTGCTGTCCCCCATCGCCGCGATCTACGCGGCCGCCACCGCGCGCCGCGTGGCCCGCACGGGCTGGCAGGCGCCCGTGCCCGTCATCTGCTGCGGCAACGCCACCGCCGGTGGCGCCGGCAAGACCACCGTGGCGCTCGACCTCGGCCAGCGCCTGGCCAATCGCGGCGTCGGCAGCGTGTTCCTGACGCGCGGCTATGGCGGCCGGGTGAAGGGCCCCTTGATGGTGGACCCCGCCCTGCACGACAGCCAGGCGGTGGGCGACGAGGCGCTGCTGCTGGCCGCCACCCGCCCCACCTGGGTGGCCGCCAACCGCGAGGCCGGCGGCCGCGCCGCCGTGGCGGCCGGCGCCCAGGCCATCATCATGGATGACGGGCTGCAGAATCCGGGGCTGGAGAAGGACCTCTCGCTGCTGGTCATCGACGGCAATTACGGCTTCGGCAATGGCCGGATCATCCCCGCCGGACCGCTGCGCGAGCCGGTGCGCGCCGCCGCCGCGCGCTGCCGCGCCGCCGTGCTGATCGGCGAGGACGAGACGGAGGCGCTGGCCCAGCTCCCGCCCGAGATGACGGTGCTGCGCGCCCGGCTGGTGCCGGGGCCGGAGGCGGAGCTGCTGACCGGCCAGCCGGTCTTCGCCTTCTGCGGCATCGCCAACCCGCGCAAGTTCTTCACCACGCTGCAGGAGGCGGGCGCCGTGCTCGCCGGCCGCGTCTCCTATGCCGATCACTATCCCTTCGACGCCGGCGACCTGCGCGAGCTGCTGGAGCAGGCCGAGGCGCTGCGCGCCATCCCGGTGACGACGCGCAAGGACTATGTGCGCATCCCCCCCGCCTTCCGCAGCCGCGTGACGGTGCTGACGGTGAAGCTGGAATGGGAGGACCCGGTGGCGCTGGAGACTTTGCTGGAGCCGCTGGCGCAGCGGGTGCCGGTGCCGGCCTAGGCCAGAGAAAGGCCAGGGGAAGGCCAGGGGAAGGAATTCCCCTGGACCCCTTCTTTTTCCTGTCAGTTCTCGCGGCGGATGCCCATGGCCAGGGTCTGCTCGTCCATGCGCGGCTCGTAGGTGAGCGGGCGGCGCGCGGCCCAGGCATTCTTGAACAGGATCATCGGGATCAGCGCTAGGTCGTCCACCGAGGCCTTCACGGCGGCGGCCACGCGCTGCTCGCGCAGGGCCGGGTCCATGGTGGAGAGCGCCTCCGCGATCTGCGCGTCCAGCGCCGCGTTGGCGTAGCGCGTGTCGTTGCTGGCGCCGAGGCGGCGGGGCTGGTCGTAGCTGTGCACGATGTTCAGCAGCACGCTGCCGGCCTCGCCCGTGGAGCTGCCCCAGCTGTTCTGCACGATCGAGTATTCCTGCTTCGCCATGCGCGTCAGGTAGGTGGCGAAGGGCAGCGTCTCGACCGTGGTGGCGACGCCGATGCGGCTCCACATCTGCGCCACGGCCTGGGCGGTCTGCGCGTCGGCCGGGTAGCGGTCGTTGCTGGCGTGCAGCGTGATGCGGAAGCCCTGCGGGTAGCCCGCCTCGGCCAGCAGCGCGCGGGCGCGCGCCACGTCGAAGGCCGGCACCGGCACGGCCGGGTTGTGGCCGAAGGCGCCGGGCGGCATCCACTGGCCGGTGGCCTCGGCCATGCCCTGCTGCACCCGCTCCGCCAGCCCCTGCCGGTTGATGGCGAGGGAGAGCGCCTGCCGCACCTTCAGCTCGCGCAGCGGGTTCCCCGGCAGCGGCTTGCCGTCATTGTCGGTGATGTAGGGCGACTCGCCGGTGCGGCTGAAATCCGGCGAGAGGAACAGCGCGCGCGAGCCCTGCCGCTCGAAGATGCGGATGTTCGCCTCCTGCCGCAGCCGCGGCAGGTCGGAGGAGGAGGGCGCCGCGATCAGTTCCACATCGCCCGAGAGCAGCGCCGCGGTGCGGGCGCCGGGGTTGGGGATGATGCGGAAGGTGACCTTCTCCCAGTCCTGCCGCGGCCCCCACCAGCCATCGAAGCGCGAGACCTCGATGCTGGAGCCGGAGGCGTAGCTGACCAGCTTGTAGGGGCCGGTGCCGATGGCGGCCTTGCCGCTGTTGTAGTCGGCCGTGCTGGCCCCCTCCCCCGCATGGCGGGAGACAATGGCGATGGCGGCGAGGTCGATCGGCAGGTTGGGTGTCGGCGCCGAGGTGGTGATGCGCAGCGTCAGCGGGTCCACCGCCTCCACCGCCTTCACCGTGCGCAAGCTGCCGCCGAAGCTGGCCGGGCTGTTCGGCACGTTCGGCGCGCGGCCGAAGGTGAACACCACGTCGTCGGCCGTAAAGTCGTGCCCGTCATGCCACTTCACGCCGGGGCGCAGCTTGATTTCCCAGAGGTTGTCCTCCAGCGCGGTCCAGGAGAGCGCCAGGTTGGGCACCGGGCGGCCATCCGGCGCGCGCACCACCAGCGGGTCGAAGATGTGCCGCGCGAAGGAGGAATTGGGCGCCGCATTGGCGAAATGCGGATCGATCGAGGTGACCGGCGCGGAGAGGCCGACGCGCAGCTCCTGCGCGCGCAGCGGCGCCGGCGCGGTGCCGGCGGCCAGCGCGGCCAGGGGAACGGCCAGCAGGGTGGCGGAGCGGAAGGTGGTCATGGGTCCGGGGTTCCGGTTTCGGGATGGAAATGCGCGCGGGAACAGGGCTCCGGAGCCGCCCGCCGGGTTGGGCGGCGCCGGAAGGGGCGGCCGGTCAGTGGCCGGCGGCCATGTCGAGCGGCGGCGGCACGTCCTTCGGGATCGGGAAGACGTCCGGCATCTCGGCGGTGCGGGCGGCGTGGTCGGCGCGGGCGCGGGCCAGCAGCTCGGGGTTGGTCAGCACGTCCAGGGCGGTGCCGGCCATCACCTTGGCCACATGCTCCAGCCCCTTGTGCGCGGCCGGCGCCTTGCCCTGCGCCACGAGCTGCCAGCTATGCCCCGGCGTGCCGATGGCATAGGTGGCGCCGCGCGCCTGCACCGTGGGCACCTTCCAGGAGACGGTGCCGACATCGGTGGAGCCCACGCCGGCCGGCTCGGGCGCCGAGAGCGGCACCAGCCGCTCGGCCAGCGCTTCGCCGGGGATGGGGTCGAGACCGGCGCGGCGATAGGCGGCGTCGATCTCGTCCGGCGTCAGCGTCGCCTGGATCTGGCGGGCGAAGGCCTTGTCGTCCTCGTCGAAGCGCGGCGGGCCGAGGCGGAGGAAATTCTCCTCCATGGCCTGCTCCAGCGGCGGGTTGGCCACCAGCTCGGCATCGGCGCTGAGCACGCGGTGGGTGACGCTGGTCTCGGTCATCAGGCTGGCGCCCTGGGCGATCTTCTTCACCCGCTCCAGCAGGGAGAGCACCTCGGCCATGGTCAGCGAACGCACCAGGTAGCGCACGCGCGCCTTGCCCTGCACCACGTTGGGGGCGATGCCGCCGGCATCCTGCAACGCGTAGTGGATGCGCGCATGGCTCGGCATGTGCTCGCGCATGTAGTTGACGCCGACATTCATCAGCTCGACGGCATCGAGCGCGCTGCGCCCCAGATGCGGCGCGGCCGCCGCATGGCTGGAGCGGCCAACAAACGAAAAGTCGACCTCCATGCAGGCCAGCGAGCGCGGCTTGTTGACGCCGGAGAAGGGCGCCGGATGCCAGCAGATGGCCACGTCCACATCGTCGAAGGCGCCGTCGCGGACCATGAAGCCCTTGGCGGACCCGCCCTCCTCGGCCGGGCAGCCATAGTAGCGGACGCGGCCCTTGAGGCCGCGCTCGGCCAGCCAGTCCTTCACCGCGGCGGCGGCCAGCAGCGAGGCGGAGCCGAGCAAATTGTGGCCGCAGCCATGGCCGCTGCCATTGGCCTCGATGGGGCGGTGCTCGGCGACGCCCGCCTCCTGGCTGAGCCCCGGCAGCGCGTCGTACTCGCCGAGGATGGCGATGACCGGGCCGCCCTCGCCCGCCTCGCCCATCACGGCGGTGGGGATGCCGGCGATTCCGGTGGTGACGCGGAAGCCCTCCTCCGCCAGCACCTCGGCATGGGCGGCGGCGGAGCGGTGCTCGGCGTAGTTCAGCTCGGGCGTGGACCAGACCTGGTCCGAAAGCGCGGTGTAGCGGGGGAGCTTGCTCTCCACCCGGCGCCAGATGTCGTCACTGTTCTGCATGGCGGCCCTTCCGCGGCCCCCTTCATTCCGGGGGCCGACTCTCTCTGGCAGCCTTTATGCGCGCGGGGCCAAACCACATAAAGGCCGGAGGGAGAAGGAATTCTCCCTCCGGACCTCCCTCATCTTCTTCTGTCAGTTGGTGAGGTAGCGGTCGTTGAGGTGGGCCATGAAGTCGGAGGGGTCGAGCGGCTTGCCGGTCGCCGCGCGCAGCAGGTCCTGGAAGCCGAGGCGCGAGCCCTGGCCATGCACCTTCTCGCGCAGCCAGCCGGTGAGCGGGGCGAAATCGCCCCGCGCCAGGGCCTCGTCCAGGCCGGGCACGGCCGCGCGCGCGGCCCGCATCAGCTGCGCCGCGGCCATGGCGCCCAGCGTGTAGGAGGGGAAGTAGCCGAAGGCGCCGTCATGCCAGTGGATGTCCTGCAGGCAGCCCCGCGCATCGTCCGGCGGCACCATGCCGAGCAACCGGGAAAAGCTCTCGTTCCAGGCGCCGGGGAGGTCGGCCACGGCAAGCTCGCCGCCGATCAGCGCCTGCTCCAGCCGGAAGCGCAGGATGACATGCGCCGGGTAGGTCAGCTCGTCGGCATCGACGCGGATGAAGCCGCGCTCCACCCGGCGCCACAGCCGCGCCAGGTTCTCCGGCGCATAGGCCGCCGCCTCGCCGCCGAAGCCCTCCGCCAGACGGCCGCCGAGGAAGCCCAGGAAGGCATCGGAGCGCGCCGCCTGCATCTCGATGATCAGGCTCTGCGATTCATGCGCCGCCATGCCGGCGGCCTCGCCCACCGGCTGGCGGGCATGGTGCGCCGGCAGGCCGCGCTCGTAGAGGGCGTGCCCCGTCTCGTGCAGCACGCCGAGCAGCGCCTGGGCCAGGCTCTCCTCCGTGTAGCGCGTGGTGATGCGCACGTCGGTGGGGATGCCGCCGCAGAAGGGGTGCAGGCTCTCATCCAGCCGCGCATGGGCGAAATCCAGCCCGACGCGGCCGGCCATCTCGTGGCACAGCGCCTTCTGCGCCGGCACCGGGAACGGCCCGCGCAGGGCGATGGGCGCCGGGCGGCGGGCCTGGATCTCCTCGGCGCGCGGCAGCGCCTCGGCCAGGAAGGTCTCGTAGGCGGCGAAGATGGGGGCCACGTCGGCGGCGCCGATGCCGCGCTGGTAGCCCTCCATCAGCGCGTCATAGGGGGCGAGGCCGGTGGCGGCGGAGAGGGCCGCGGCCGTCTCGCGCTGCAGCCGCACCACCTCGGCCAGGTAGGGTTGCACGCGGGCGAAGTCCGAGGCGGCGCGGGCCTCGCGCCACACCGTCTCGCAGGCGGCGTTGGCGCGGGCGGTGGCCTCCACCAGCGCGCCCGGCAAGGCTGTGGCACGGGCATGGGCGTGGCGCATCAGCTCGAGGTTGGCGGCGTCCCACTCCCCTTCCGCCGTGGCGGCGGCCAGCTCCTCGGCCACCACGGGGGCCACCAGCAGCTCGTGCGAGAGGCCGGCCAGGGTGGCGAGCTGCTCGCCGCGCGATTCGGCGCCGCCGGGGGGCATCATGGCGGCGGCGTCCCAGTGCAGCATGGCCTGCGCCTCGCCCAGCGTGGCGATGCGGGCGAAGCGCGTCTTCAGGCGCTCATAGGCGGTGCTCGGGGCGGCGGTGCTCGGGACGGCGGTGCTCACGCGGCGGATTCCTTCAGGCGGGCACGGGCCCAGACGACAAAGACGCCCATCAGTGCCAGCGCCAGCCCGTACCAGGTGATGACATAGCCCAGGTGGTTGTTGGGCGGCTGCGGCAGGCTGCGTACCGGCTGCGGCAGGGCTTGCGGGGAGAGGCCGGGCGGCGCCAGCGCCACCAGGGCGAAGGGCGCGAGGCCGCGCACATCCAGCGCCGGGCCGATGCGGTTGATGTCGAGCGTGTAGAAGCGGCGGGCCGCCGGGTCGTCCTCGGCGCTGAACAGGCCGCGCGGCTCATCGGGCCGCACATAGCCCTCGACGCGCACCATACCCTCCGGCCGCGCGATGCTTTGCGGCCGGTCCAGCGGCACCCACCCGCGGTTGACCAGCACCGGCGGACCATCGGGGCGGGAGAGCGGCGTCAGCAGGTTGGCGCCGAGCACGGTGCCGCGCACCTCCAGCCCCAGCAGCGATTCCTGGCTGTGCAGGAAGGTGCCGTTGGTGAAGACCTTGCTCCAGGGCTGCGGCTCCGCGCCGAGCGGGCGCGCGGGGCCGGACTGGGCGGCCGACAGCTCCGCCAGCAGGGCGGTCTTCCAGTGCAGCCGCTGCAACTGCCAGGTTCCGAGGCCGATCAGGATGGCCAGCACGGGCAGGGCAACGAGGATCGGCAGAAAGAGGCGGCGCCAGGGCATCGGGAGGCGACTTTCGCGGCCGCGGCACGGGCCGGTCGGCAAGGCGGCACCCGAATCAGGCCGTGGCGGCTGTTGGTACGAGAAGAAGCGAAGCAGCCCTACGGGCTGCCTCGGGACATGACCCCGCCCGGAAGGGGGCGGGGCCGCGTATCACTCAGTGCTGGGCAATCTCGCCGGCGCCGAGGACATAGATGCAGACGAAGAGGAACAGCCACACCACGTCCACGAAGTGCCAGTACCAGGCCGCCGCCTCGAAGCCGAAATGGCGCTGCGGCGTGAAATGGCCCTTCCAGGCGCGGAACCAGCACACCGCCAGGAAGATGGTGCCGACGATGACGTGGAAGCCGTGGAAGCCCGTGGCCAGGAAGAAGACCGAGGGATAGATGCCGCCGCCGGAGAAGGCGAACGGGGCCTCGGCATACTCCACCGCCTGGAAGAAGGTGAAGGTGATGCCCAGCAGCACGGTCAGCCCCAGCCCCTGCAGCATGCCCTTGCGGTCGTTCTCCAGCAGGGCGTGGTGCGCCCAGGTGACGGTGCAGCCGGAGAGCAGCAGGATCAGCGTGTTGAGCAGCGGCAGGTGGAAGGGGTCGAAGGTGTGGATGCCGGCCGGCGGCCAGATCGCCTTCTCCGCGCCCGCAACGTGCTCCGGGTACAGGGCGAAGTGGAAATACGCCCAGAAGAACGCCACGAAGAACATCACCTCGGAGGCGATGAACAGCATCATGCCGTAGCGCATGCCGAGCCGCACCACGGGGGTGTGGATGCCCGGCGTCCGGGCCTCGCGCACCACGTCGCGGAACCAGAGGTACATCGAGGCCAGTACGCCGATGAGGCCGACGAAGAACACCCAGCGGGTGCCGTAATGCGCCCAGAGGATGATCCCCAGCAGCATGGCGCCGGCGGCGAAGGAAGAGGTCAACGGCCAGGGGCTGGGATCGACCAGGTGGTAGGGGTGCTTGTTGGGGGGCGGGACGTCCGCTTCCACCGTCAGGTTGCTGCTGGCCATGGGGCTTCCTGGTCTCGACTCAGGGGACTCGAACACTGGGGTTGGGGCAGGCAGGGGCCGGCCCCGGGTCACCCCGTCATACGCGGAGCATCAATCCCCAAAACGGGGTTTGGATCAAGCCTCTCACGGCATTGCCGTGGGGCGGCCATCAGGATCGCGGATGGGCGAGGCATCGCTGCTCTTGCCCACATGGGGGCCGGCCTTGGCCAGGGCGCCGGCGCGCTCGGCATCGGCCAGGGTGCGGAAGAAGGTGTAGCTCAGGGTGATGGTGCGGATATCCCGCGTCGCCGGATCCTGCGCGATCTTGGGGTCCACCCAGAAGGAGATGGGCATCTCCACCTCCTGCCCCGGCTGCAGCGTCTGCTCGTCGAAGCAGAAGCAGTGCACCTTGTGGAAATACGGCCCGGCGATCTCCGGCGTCACATTGTAGGTGGAGATGCCGGTGGTGGGCGTGCCGGCGTTGCTGCGGGCCGTGTAGAAGGCCATCGCATCGGCGCCGAGCTGCATCTGCATGCTGTTCTGCCCCGGCTGGAAGCGCCAGGGCAGGCCGGGATTGGTGTTGGCGTTGAAGCGCACCGTGATGGTCCGCGCCCCCGCCTCGGCCCCCGGCGCCGCGGGGCCGTTGATCTGGGGCGTGCCGCCATAGCCGGTGACGGCGCAAAACAGCGTGTAGAGCGGCACGGCCGCGAAGGAGAGGCCGAGCATGCCCGCCACGATGCCGCCCGCCACGAAGGCGACGCGGCGGTTGCGGCGGGCGAGATCCGGGTCGTTGACGGGCACGGTGGCGCTTCCTGTCGCTGGGCTCAGCCCCGGGTCAGCCGGGCCATGGCGATGAAGAAGAACAGCCCGACCAGCCCGAGCAGGGCGAAGAAGACGGCGTAGTTGCGGCCGCGCCGCCGGCGGAGGAAGGCGGCCTTCTCCTCCGGCGTCATGCCGCCCGGCGCGCCCTTGACGGGGCTCATGCGCCGAACACCAGGCGGTCCGCGGCGAGGGCCGCGAACAGCACGAACAGATAGATGATGGAGAACCGGAACGCCGCCCGCGCGGGGGCGTCGTTGGTCAGGCTGCGGCCCTCGGCGTCCTGGGCGTCGCGCTTCACGCGCCACATGGATTCCAGGAAGAAGCCGCCCAGCACCAGCGCCGCCGCGCCATAGGCCAGGCCCGCCATGCCGATGACGGTCGGCAGCAGGGCCAGCGGCGCCAGCAGCAGGGAATAGAGCCAGATCTGCCGGCGGGTTTCCTTCGGGCCGGCCACCACGGGCAGCATCGGCACCCCGGCGCGCTGGTAGTCGCCATGCGCAAAGAGGGAGAGCGCCCAGAAATGCGGCGGCGTCCAGAAGAAGACGATGGCGAACATCACCACCGCCTCGAGCGAGACCTGCCCGGTGACGGCGGCCCAGCCGATCATCGGCGGGAAGGCGCCGGCGGCGCCGCCGATGACGATGTTCTGCGGCGTCCGGCGCTTCAGCCACATGGTGTAGATGAAGACGTAGAAGCCGATCGACCCCGCCAGCACGGCGGCCGCCACCCAGTTGGTGGCCAGCCCCATCAGCATGACGGAGGCGAGGCTCAGCAGCACGCCGAAGGCCAGGGCCGAGCTGGCACGGATGCGCCCCGCGGGAATGGGCCGGCCGGCGGTGCGGCGCATGACCGCGTCGATGTCGCGGTCGTACCACATGTTGATGGCCCCCGCCGCCCCTGCCGCCACGGCGATGCAGAGGATGGCGGTGGCCGCCAGCACGGGGTGCAGATGCCCCGGCGCGACGAGCAGCCCGACCAGGCCGGTGAATACCACCAGCGACATCACCCGTGGCTTGAGCAGCGCGATCCAGTCGCGCACCTCGCTCAGGTCGATGTCGGTGGATGTGCCAAGGGGGGCAGAAGCCCCCCCCGACTTGATCGCGCTATCGCTCATCAGCCGGTATTTGCCTCAGCGGATGCGGGGCAGTTCATCGAAGGTGTGGAAGGGCGGCGGGGAAGAAACCTGCCACTCCAGGGTCGTCGCACCTTCGCCCCAGGGGTTCGCCTCCGCCTGCTCCTTGCCGGCGAAAGTCCGGTAGCAGACATACAGGAAGACCACGAAGGACGCCACCGAGATATAGGCGCCGAGGCTGGCGATCAGGTTCCAGCCCGCGAAGGCGTCCGGATAATCCGGGTAGCGGCGCGGCATGCCCTGGGCGCCCAGGAAGTGCATGGGGAAGAAGGTCAGGTTCACGCCGACGAAGGTCAGCCAGAAATGCACCTTACCCCAGAACTCCGGGTACTGCTTCCCGCTCATCTTGCCGATCCAGTAGTAGAAGCCGGCATAGATCGAGAACACCGCGCCCAGGCTGAGCACGTAGTGGAAGTGGGCCACCACGTAGTAGGTGTTGTGCAGGATCACGTCCACCGAGGCGTTGGCCAGCTTCACGCCGGAGACGCCGCCCATGGTGAACAGGAAGATGAAGCCGATGGCGAACAGCATCGGCGTGCGGAAGGTGATGGAGCCGCCCCACATGGTGGCGATCCAGGAGAAGATCTTGATGCCCGTGGGCACCGCGATGATCATCGTCGCCGCCATGAAGTAGGCGCGGGTGTCCACCGAGATGCCGGAGGTGAACATGTGGTGCGCCCACACCACGAAGCCGACCACGCCGATGGCCACCATGGCGTAGGCCATGCCGAGATAGCCGAAGATCGGCTTGCGGCTGAAGGTGGACAGCACGTGGGAGATGATGCCGAAGCCCGGCAGGATCATGATGTAGACTTCGGGGTGGCCGAAGAACCAGAACAGGTGCTGGAACAGCACCGGGTCGCCGCCGCCGGCCGGGTCGAAGAAGGCCGTGCCGAAGTTGCGGTCGGTGATCAGCATGGTGATGGCGCCGCCGAGCACGGGCACGGACAGCAGCAGCAGGAAGGCGGTGACCAGCATGCCCCACACGAACAGCGGCATCTTGTGCAGCGTCATGCCCGGGGCGCGCATGTTGAAGATGGTGGTGATGAAGTTGGCCGCGCCCAGGATCGAGCTGGCACCCGCCAGGTGCAGCGCGAACAGCGCCATGTCGACCGAGGGGCCGGACTGGTAGGTGCTGTTCGACAGCGGCGGGTACAGCGTCCAGCCGGTGCCGGCGCCGCCCACGAACAGGCTCGCCACCGCCAGGATCAGCGCCGGGACCAGCAGCCAGAAGCTGATGTTGTTCAGGCGCGGAAAGGCCATGTCCGGCGCGCCGATCATGATCGGCACGAAGTAGTTGCCGAAGCCGCCGATCAGCGCGGGCATGATGACGAAGAACACCATGACCACGCCATGCGCGGTCACGGCCACGTTCCAGGCCTGGCCGTCGGCGAAGATCTGCATGCCGGGGCTCTGCAGCTCGATGCGCATCAGCAGGCTGAGGCCAACGCCGACGAAGGCGGCGACCACGGCGAAGATCAGGTAGAGGATGCCGATGTCTTTGTGGTTGGTGCTGAAGAACCAGCGCGCCACGAAGCCCGGGGTGTGATCATGGTGGCCATGGTGGTCACCATGGCCATGGTTGTCATGCGTGTGTGACGCGGTCGCCATCTTTGTCCGTCCCGCTCTCGAACCCGTCTCGTGAACGCCGCGTCAGCGGCGAAGCTCCGCCAGAACCGCACCGTCATCCGCGGCCGCGGCCTGGGCCGCCGGCGCCTTGCCGGCGGTGGCCACCGGCTGCGCCGGGCGCTCGCCGCCCTCGGCCGCGAAGCGCTGCCGCGCCCCCGCCACCCAGGCGTCGAACTCGGCCTGCGGCACGGCCTTCACCACGATCGGCATGAACCAGTGGTTGGTGCCGCAGATCTGGTTGCACTGGCCATAATAGGTGCCGGTGTGGTCCGCCCGCATCCAGGTCTCCATGGTGCGGCCCGGAATGGTGTATTTCTGCACGCCCAGGCTCGGCACGAAGAAGCTGTGGATGACATCCTGGCCGTTGGTCAGGATGCGGATGTTCTTGCCCACCGGCACCACCAGCGGCTCATCCACATCCAGGTTGCGCAGCTGGCCGGGCTTCAGGTCGGCTTCCTGCACCGGGTAGCTGTCGAAGGCGAAATTGCCCTGATCAGGGTAGGCGTAGTGCCAGTACCACTGCCGGCCGGTCACGTTGATCGTCAGGTCCGCTTCCTGCGTCCGGTCCTGATAATAGATCAGGCGGAAGGAGGGAACGGCGATGACCAGCAGGATCAGCACCGGCAGAACCGTCCAGGCCACTTCCAGCAGGGTGTGGTGGCTGGTGCGCGAGGGCACCGGATTCGCCTCGGCGCGGAACCGCCAGACCACATAGGCCAGCAGCGCGCCGACGAAGACGGTGATGGCGACGATGATCCACAGCACCAGCTGGTTGAAGTCGTGGATCGACTCCTTCACCGGGCCGCCGGCCCGCTGCAGATCGATACCCCAGGGCACCGGGGCGCCCACAATGCCGGAATCCGCGCCGCCCGAACCCTGCGCCAGGGCCGGCGCCCCTTGCAGCAAGGAGATGGCCGCCACCCCAAGGGTGGCGCTCAAGCCCGCGAAGCGCGAAACGATCGACCGCCGCATTCCCTATCCCGTCCGCTCGTAATCCGTTCGCCCGATAAACCTGGGCGCCGGCGCGCACCGCGCCGACAAGCCAAAGCCGCACCGCACGACCTGGCCCTTTTCCCCCCGCGCCCGAACCGACACCAGGGGAAACATTCGCCGGACCATAATCGCCACCACCGGCACCGCACAAGTGATGCCGGGGCAACGATGCGCAAGCGGGGCATCTGTGGCCCGCGCGCACAATGGCCCCGCAGACCTTTCCAGCCCGCCAACGCAGTGCCGAATCAGCCCGCCGGCGCCGAATCAGCCTCCGGCTCATCCTCGATGACGTGATCCACCATGTCGCCCAGCATGGAACGCACATGCGCATCGGTGACGGCGTAGAACACCTGCCGGCCCCGCCGCTCCGCCTGCAGCAGGCGGGCGGCCCGCAGCAGCCGCAGGTGGTGCGAGGCGAGACTGCCGGAGATGCCGATCCGCTCGGCCATCTCCCCCACCGGGGATGGCGCGTCGAGGCAGGCCAGGATGATGCGCAGCCGCGTCGGGTCGCTCATCAGCCGGAACATCTCGGCCAGTTCGACGACCTGATCCTCGGCGATGCGCAGCGACACCGCCCGGCGGCCCTCAGGCCGCCACGGCCCGGTCCGGCGCCGCCAGCATGGCGGGGGCGGCGTTGCGGAGATGCACCAGGGTGAACAGCCCCGCCGGCGGGCAGGACTCCAGCGCCTCCACCTGCACCTTCTCGCGATCGAACAGGTCGCTGAAGGCGAAGTCGGGGTGCCAGCCCAGCACGCGGGAGAGCGGCGCCATGGTGCGCTCGACCCACCAGCGCGGCCCGCCTTCGGCGGCGAAGTGGTTGACGAACAGCAGGTGCCCGCCCGGCTTCACCACGCGGCTCATCTCGGCGAACAGCTTCTTGGCGTCGGGCACCACGCTGGCGGTGAACATCGCCACCGCGATGTCGAAGGCGCCGTCCTGGAACGCCATCGACTCGGCGTCCATCTCCAGCAGCCCCTCGACATGGGCAAGGCGCTCGTCACGCACCCGCTCCTCGGCCTTGAGCAGCATCTCGCGCGAGAGATCGATGCCGACCACGCGCTTCTCCGCGCGGTAGCGCGGCAGGGCCAGGCCGGTGCCGACCCCCACCTCCAGCACCCGCGTGCCGGGCAGGCGGTTCACCGCCGCCACCGCGCGGCGGCGCCCATAGGAGGAGACCCCCCCGAACACCGCGTCATAAACCCCCGCCCAACGGCGATAGGCTTCCCGTACCGAGTGGGCGTCCAGCGCCGCGCGCGGGTGGTCCCGCAGCGCATTGTCAACCGCCTGTTCCCGCGATGTTCCGAGTGTCGTGGCCATTCCCTGTCCTCGCGTCCGCATCCCGCTACCCGCTTGCCGCCCGCCGCGCAAGCGCAAGAGTGCTCGACCGAGTCGCACCCCTCCGGCGGCGGTGTCCGGGGGCGCCCTTCGGTGAATCCAGCAGGGGCAACGCCTGGGCTCCGCCTAGGTTCCGCCCGTCCGGCCCTGCCGCTGCGGCAGCGCCACCAGCACACCCCCCGCGGCGATGATGGCGGCGCCCAGCAGCGTGTAGCGGTCCGGCATGTCGCCGAACACCGTCATCGAGGCCAGCACGGCCCAGACGAGCTGGCTGTAGCTCATCGGCGCCAGCAGGCTGGCGGGGGCGCGGGCGAAGGCCAGCACCAGGAAGCCATGGCCCACCGCGCCGAGCGCGCCCAGCGCCATCAGCCCCACCCAGCCGATCGCCCCCGGCGGCCACTCCCACACGAAGGGCTGCGCCACCGAGGAGACCAGCGCCGCGGCGATGCCGGTGTGCAGGATGGTGGTGCGCGGGTCGTCCACCCCCGCCAGGCGGCGCGTCAGGATCTGGTAGACGCCGTAGAGCAGCGCGGTGCCGAGCGGCAGCAGCAGCGCCCCGTGCGGCATCGGCCCGCCGGTGAG
>NZ_JCACVY010000083.1:0-18046 GCF_058833935.1 Roseomonas sp. TS2
TAGGCCCAGCCGCGCCAGCGGGCGTTCAGCCGCTCCGCCTCGGCGTCGCCGCTCGCCTCCAGCAGCACCCAGACCTGCTCGCCCTGCTCGTGCAGCGTGACGGTGATGCCGAGATTGTCGGTCAGCGTGTACCGCGCCCGGCCCAGCCGCGTGCCGGGGATGTCGGCGGCGCGCTGCACGTCCGTGAGCGTCAGGAACTCGAAGGCGTTGGCCACGGCGTCGAGCCGCGTCGGCTCCAGCGGCGGCGCGGCGGCCGGCTCGGCGAGGGCGAGGCGGCCATCCGGCCCTTCGCCCCTGGCCAGCACCAGGGCGGGGGCATCCTCGCGCTCCACCCGCACCCGCAGCACCCGCTCGCGCGGGAGGTTGGCGAGGTCGCGGTCGATCCAGAGCTGCGCGTCGGCATCCAGCGGCAGGCGGCCCTCGGCCAGCCAGGACTGGGTCTCGCCGGCGCGGCGGACATAGACGCTCTCCGGCACGTTGCCCTGGGTGCGGACGCGGCGGCGCCCCACCACCAGCGCCACGATCGGCGCGCCGGTGCCGTCCAGCACCCGCAGCAGGGCGCCGGTGGAGCCCGGCCTGTCCGGGTCCTGCAGGCCGAGGCGCTCCAGCATCTCGGGGTTGGCGGTGCGCGGCTCCACCAGCCGCAGCTCGGTCAGCCCCACCAGCAGCTCGCGCACCTTCTCGGGCCGCACCGGGTAGCCCGCCACCTCGGGCAGCACCCAGGTATCGCCAGGCTGGCGCTGCACGGCGAGGCTCTGCGCGTGCCGCACCACCTCGATGCGCATGGCGCCCTGCAGGCGGGTGGCGAGGTCGCGGAACATCAGCGGCGCCGCGCCGGTCTCGGCCGGCGGCGGGCCGCCGGGGCCGAGGGCCACCACGGCGGCGGCGGAGGCGAGGGCGGCACCGCCCAGGATCAGGAGGGATCGGCGTTGCATCGTTGGCTTTCCCTCAGGCGCGGGCGGCGCCGCGGCGGCGGTTGCGGGCCACCGCCAGCCCGATGGCGAAGAGCGTGACCAGCACCGGCACCAGCGCGATGTTGAGGATACGCAAGCTCCGCTCCAGCCCCTCGATGTCCCGCCGCAGGTCGAGCTGCACGGCGCGGAGCTGGCCGCGCGTGGCGACGATCTCGGCCCGCGCCTTGTCGATCTCGGCGCGCTGCTCGGGGGTGATGACGCTCTGCGCGCCGCCTTGGCCTGTCCCCTGGCGCAGCTCGCGCAGGCGGCGCTCGGTGGCCTCCAGCCGCTGGGTGAGGGCCTGCTCGGTCTGGCGGTAGCGCGCCTCCGCCTCCCGCCGCATCGCCTCGACGCGGCCGAAGGGGCGCAGCGACTCCCCGCGCGAGCGCAGGCCGATCAGCGCGTCGCCGCCGGCCAGCGTGTCGGTGAGGTTGGCGACCAGCGCGCCATTGTCGCTGAAGGGCGTGGCCGTCTGCTGGCCGAAGAAATCCTGCACCCGCACCCAGAAGCGGTCCTCCAGCAGGTCCGCGTCGTTGGCGATGACGAGGTTGGCCGGCCCCTCGCTCTGCGCCCGGTGGGCGGGAAGGTCGGCCGGGCGCTCGGCGCCCTCGGGCGGCGGCGGCGGGCCGTCGGGGAAGGCGGATTTCAGCATGCCGCGGGCGCGTGCCATCAGCACGTAGCGCTCGCCGGAGGGGCGGAACTCGGCCAGCAGCCGGGCGGGGTTGGGGTTCTCGCGCACCCGCGCGGTGTCCACCAGCATCGCCTCGGGGCTGCTGGTGATGAGCGGAGTGAACTCGATGCCCGCGCCCTCGCGCCGCCGCACCTGGCCGGCGGAGGCGAAGGTGACCTGCTGCAGCTCGGCCGTCGCCACGTCGGCGGCGCTGAGGCTGTCGCCCGTGGCGTTGAACCAGGCGGGGTAGTCCACCGCCTGCACCCGGTCCTGCGGGTTGGCGCGCACCCGCCAGGCGCCGCGCTGGTCGAGCACCACCTGGTCGCGCGGGGCCTCGATGCCCCAGGCGTTCAGCAGCCGGTCGAGGCCGGAGGCGGTGTCGGCGGGCGGCTGGCCGTTAGGGCCGGGACGGCTGGCCTGGCTCTCGCTGTGCGGGTCGGTCAGCACGAAGAGCTTGCCGCCGCGCATGACGAACTGGTCGATGGCGTAGAGCGTGGCGTCCGCCAGCCCCTGCGGCTGCGCCACGATCAGCACCTGCGTGTCCTCCGGGATCGCCTGCGCGTCGGCGGCCACGTCGCGCAGGGTGAAGAACTGGCGAAGCTGGTTGGCGATGACGAAGGGCTGCCCGGCGCCGGGGACGCGCATCATCATCGCCCGCGGGTCGCCGTTCAGCGGCAGGGCTGAGAGCAGCCCCACCACGGGGCGGCGCGGGTTGGACAGGTCATGGACCAGCCGCGTGAGGTCGTATTCGAGGAAGCGCTCGCGGTCGGGCTGGAGGAAGGGCAGCACCCGCTCGTCGTCCAGCAGGTTGGTGCCGGCGAGGCCGAAATAGACCTGCTCGCCGGACTGGTCCACCGGCACGCCCTGGATGCCATAGGCGAGCGCCCGGTCCTCGGTCTCCGAGAAGGGCTCGGGATCGAGGTATTCCAGCCGCACCTTGCCGTTGGAGAGGGCGGCGTACTCCTCCAGCATCTGCCGCACCCGGTCGGCATAGGCGCCATAGACGGGGATGCTGCCGCCGAGGCGGCGGGAGTAGAACAGCCGCAGCGTCACCGGGTCCTGCAGCCCGGAGAGCACCTGCCGGGTGCCGTCCGAGAGGGTGTAGAGGCGCTGCGCGGTGAGGTCGACCTGGGCGCGCGGCAGCAGGCGCTCGGTGAGCAGGTTGGCGGAGACGGCCAGAACCAGCGCGGCGGCGAGGCCGCCCGCCGCGTAGGAGAGGCGGCGGGACGGGGCGCGCGCGGCGGCGCGCGGGGCGGGGCTTTCGGCGCTCATGGTCTCAGTCCGCCTTGCGATGATCGACCGCCACGGCATTGGCGAACAGCCAGAAGCCGATGAAGCTGGCGAAGAAGACGATGTCCCGCAGCGCCACCACGCCGCGCGAGAAGCCGGAGAGGCGGTCGGTGACGGAGACGCCCCGGGCGATCTCGGCCAGCACGGGCAGGCGCACGGAGAGGAACTCGGTGACGACGGGGCTGCCGGCGGCGGCGAAGACGAAGCACACCGCCACGGCCAGCACGAAGGCCACCACCTGGTTCTTGGTCAGCGCCGAGATGGCCGCGCCCACCGCGAGATAGGCGCCGGCCACCAGCAGGCAGCCGATATAGCCCGTGGCGATGACGCCATTGTCCGGGTTGCCCAGGTAGTTGACGGTGATGACCAGCGGGAAGGTGAGGGCGAGGGCGATGCCGCAGAACGCCCAGGCCGCCAGGAACTTGCCCAGCACCGCCTGGCCCTGCGTCACCGGCAGGGTCAGCAGCAGCTCGATGGTGCCGAGGCGCCGCTCCTCCGCCCAGAGCCGCATGGTCAGCGCCGGCACCAGGAACAGGAACAGCCAGGGCACGAAGCCGAAGAAGGGCTGGAGGTCGGCCGTGCCGCGGTTGAAGAAATTGCCGAGGGTGAAGGTGAGCGCGCCCGTCATCACCAAGAAGATGACGATGAACACATAGGCCACGGGCGTCGCGAAATACCCGGCCAGCTCGCGCCGGGCGATGGTCAGCGCGGTGCGCATTCAGGCAGCCTCCGGCGCGGGTCTGGGCGCCATGGTCAGTTCGCGGAACACGGCATCGAGCGAGGGGCCGCGCCGGGAGAGTTCCGCGGGCGTGGAATCGGCCAGCACCCGCCCGCGCGCGATGATGATGGCGCGGGTGCAGATGGCCGAGACCTCCTCCAGGATGTGGGTGGAGATGATGATGGCCTTGGTGGGCGCCATCTGCCCGATCAGCCGCCGCACCTCGTGCTTCTGGTTGGGGTCGAGCCCGTCGGTCGGCTCGTCCAGCACCAGCACCGGCGGGTCGTGCAGCAGGGACTGCGCCAGGCCGACGCGCCGCTTGAAGCCCTTCGAGAGCGTCTCGATCGGCTGCAGCCGCACCCCTTCCAGGGTGGTGAGGCGCATGGCGTGCGCCACCCGGTCCGCCGCCTCGGAGCCGCGGTAGCCGCGCACCCGCGCGGCGAAGCCCAGGAAGCCCGCCACCGTCATCTCGGGGTAGGTGGGCGCGCCCTCGGGCAGGTAGCCGAGATGCTTCTTGGCGGCCACGGGCCGCTCCACCACATCCTCGCCGCAGATTCGGGCGGTGCCGGCGGAAGGGGTCACGAAGCCGGCCAGCATCTTCATGGTGGTGGACTTGCCGGCGCCGTTCGGCCCCAGGAAGCCCAGGACCTCGCCGCGCGCCACGGTGAAGGACACGTCGTCGACGGCGGTGAAGGCGCCGAAGCGTTTGCTCAGGCGGTCGATCTCGATCAGCGCGGACAACCGGGCGTACCCCCTGCTATGGCCGAATTGTGATCGGGTTTAACCAGGGCAGGGGGCATTGCAACCCCTCCGCCTGTATCGAAGCGTGCCCGGCGGAGGCGCTCAGCCGGCGGCCAGCGGCGCCAGCGTCAGGTCATGGCCGAACACGCCGAGCAGCAGCCGCGCCGCCGCGCCGCGCGGGGTGGCGGCCAGATCCGGGTCCTTCTCCAGCAGCAGCGCCGCATCCTGGTGCGCCATGCGGACCAGCCCGCCATGCCGCTGCGGGTCGGCCAGCCGGCGGCCGATGCGCCCCGCCTGCCGCATCCCCAGCGCGTCGCCACCGCCGCGGTATTCGAGGTCGGCATCGGCGATGACGAAGCCGTCCTGCGTCTCGCGCAGCACGGCGAGGCGCCGCTGCTCGCTCTCGTTCAGCTCGGCCGAGGGCAGCAGCAGGCAGAAGCTCTGGGCCTTGCCGCGCCCGACGCGGCCGCGCAGCTGGTGCAGCGCGGCGAGGCCGAAGCGCTCCGCCTGCTCGATGATCATGATGGTGGCCTCGGGCACGTCCACCCCCACCTCCACCACCGTGGTGGCCACCAGCAGCTGCGCGCGGCCGGCGGCGAAGTCGTGCAGGGCGGCCTCGCGCACATCCAGCTTCTGCGCGCCATGGGCGAGGCGGACCTTGTCGCCGAAGAGGGCGGCCAGCTCGGCGAAGGTGGTCTCGGCGGCGGCGTTGTCGTGCTTCTCGCCCTCCTCCACGGCGCGCACCACCCAATAGGCGCGGTGCCCCTGTGCGAAGGCGGCGCGCAGCCGGGCCACCAGCTCCTCGCGCCGCTCGCGGCTGACGATGCGGGTGACGATGGGCTGGCGGCCCGCGGGCAGCCCCTCCAGCCGGCTCACCGCCATCTCGCCCCACTGGGTCAGCAGCAGGGTGCGGGGGATGGGGGTGGCGGTCATCACCAGCACGTCGGTGGTGCCCTTCTCGGTCAGCGCCAGGCGCTGCGCCACGCCGAAGCGGTGCTGCTCGTCCACCACAGCGAGGCCGAGGTCGCGGAACGCCACCCCCTCCTCGATCAGCGCATGGGTGCCGACGACGAGCGGGATGGAGCCATCCGCCAGCCCGGCCAGCACGCGCTTGCGCTCCTTGCCCTTCACCGAGCCGGCGAGCAGGGCGCAGGACACGCCGGCGGCGCCGGCCAGCTTCTCCAGCGTGCGGAGGTGCTGGCGCGCCAGCAGCTCGGTGGGGGCCATGATCGCGGCCTGGGCGCCGCCCTCTACGGCGCGCAGCATGGCCAGCACCGCCACCAGTGTCTTGCCGGCGCCGACATCGCCCTGGAGCAGCCGCAGCATCCGGCGCGGCGCGGCGAGGTCGGCGTCAATCTCGGCCAGCGCCATCGCCTGGCCGGGGGTGGGGGGGTGGCCGAAGGCGGCCAGCGCCGCGTCGCGCAGCCTTCCGTCGCCACGCAGGGCGCGGCCGGGGCGTTGAAGCACCGTCCGCCGCACCAGCCCCACGGCGAGCTGGCCCGCGAGCAATTCGTCATAGGCCAGCCGGTCGCGCGCGCTGTCCTCCGGCGCGGCGGCCTCGGGGGCCTGGATGGCGCGCAGCGCGGCGGCGAAGCCCGGCCAGCGGCGGCGGGCGAGCAGGGTGCGGTCCTGCCACTCAGGCAGCTCGGGCAGCGCCGCCAGCGCCGCCGCCATGGCGCGGCCCACATCGCGCTGCCCCAGCCCCTTCACCAGCGGCCAGATGGGCTGGATGCCGGGGATGGCGTCGGGCGGCTCGACGAAATCCGGCGCGTCCATCTGCCAGCGGTCGCGGAAGCGCTTCATCCGCCCGGAGACGCGGCGCACCGCCCCTTCCGGATAGGTGCGGGCCAGCCAGGCGCCGAGCCAGGAGCGGCGGCCGAAATAGATCAGGTCCAGCGGCCCCGCCGGCGATTCGCAGCAGACCGACCAGGGCTGGGTCGGCGTGCGCGGCGGCTGGACCTGCACCACGCGCAGGGGCAGGGTGGCCACCTCGCCCTCCTGCGGGGTGGTGGCGCGGCGGTCCTGGTAGCGCTCGGGCAGGTGCAGCAGCAGGTCGAGCACGCGGCCGCCCTCCACCGCCTGCGCCAGGCGCTTCCGCTTCTCCTCGGGCAAGGGCAGGCTGTCCAGCGGCGCGAGAAGCCCGGCCGGCAGGTCCATTTCCGCCTCTTGGGCTGACACGATTCCCATCTGCCCTTATATGCCAGCCCCACAAGGCGCCGACGACATGTCCCAGAGCAACGATACGCCCCCCGATCCGAATGCCGCCGCTGCGTCCCCGGCGGAGCCGCCGCCGGCGCTCTCCCCGCGCCGCCGGCGCCTGCTGTTCCGCGCGCACCATCGCGGCACCAAGGAAACCGACCTGATGGTGGGCGGCTTTGTCACCCGCCACATCGCCAGCTTCACCGAGGCGGAGCTGGACGAGCTGGAGGCGGTGCTGGAATTGCTGGATGTCGATCTCGCCGACTGGCTCTCGGGCCGCCGCCCCATTCCGCCCGAGGTGATGACGCCGATGCTGACCCGCATGTCCGAGGAATGCTCGATGCTGGGCGCCGGGGTGCCGGAGGCCGCGCGCCGGGCATGAGCGCGCTCACCATCCACGGCGCCCCCGAGGGCTTCGACGCCCTGCTGCTCAGCCGCCGCCGCGCCGAGGCGGAGGGTTTCGTCCTGCATGTCTGCCGCGACGATTCCCGCATGGCGCGGATGCAGGACGGGCTGGCCTTCTTCGCGCCGAGGATCGAGGTGCTGCGCTTCCCGGCCTGGGACTGCCTGCCCTATGACCGGGTTTCGCCCCACGCCGAGCTGGTGGCCGAGCGCGTGGCGACGCTCACGCGCCTGCTGGAGAAGGGCGACCGCCCGCGCATCGTGCTGACCACGGTGAACGCGCTGGTGCAGCGCGTGCCGCCGCGCGCCGTATTCGAGGGCGCCACGCTGCACCTGAAGCGCGGCGGGCGCATCACGCCGGAGAAGCTGGCCGGCTTCCTGGAGGCCAATGGCTATGGCCGCGTCGCCACGGTGATGGAGCCGGGCGAATACGCGGTGCGCGGCGGCATCGTCGACCTCTACCCGGCCGGTGAGCCCGAGCCGGTGCGGCTCGACCTGTTCGGCGACGAGATCGAGAGCCTGCGCCATTTCTCCACCGAGACGCAGCGCAGCGGCAAGGCAATGGACGGGCTCTGGCTGCGCCCGGTGGGCGAGGTGTTCCTCGACGAGGAGTCCATCGCCCGCTTCCGCGCCGGCTACCGCGACCTGTTCGGCAATGCCGCGGCCGAGGACCCGCTCTACGTCTCCATCTCCGCGGGCCGTCGCCACCCCGGCATGGAGCACTACGTCCCGCTCTTCCACGAGAGCATGGCGACGCTGCTGGACTACATGCCCGGCGCCTCGGTCAGCCTGGACCACCAGGCGGAGGAGGCGCTGGAGGTGCGGCTCGAGATGGTCGAGGACCATTACGAGGCCCGCCGCATGCCGGCGCGGGAAGGCGAGGTGCCCTACCGCCCCGTGCCGCCGCGCCGCCTCTACCTGGACCGCAAGGGCTGGGACGCGATGCTCGCGGGCGGCCCGCTGCTGCGCTTCAGCCCCTTCCCGAAGCCCGACGGCGCCGAGGGCATCGAGGCCGGCGGCCGCCCGGGCGGCCTCTATGCCGAGGCCCGCACGGCGGGCGAGAACGTCTTCCACCTCTACCGCCAGCATGCCGAGGCGCAGGCCAAGGGCGGCATGCGCCCGGTGGTCGCCGCCTGGACGCGCGGCTCGCGCGAGCGGCTGGGCAATCTGCTGCGGGAGAACCGCGTGCCCGCCCAGGCGGTGGAGGACTGGGCCGCCGCCCAGGCGCTGCCGGCGGGCGTGGTGGCGCTGGTGGTCTATGGCGTGGAGCGTGGCTTCACCGGCCCCGCCGCAGGCACCAAGGGCAGCGGCGCCATCGCCCTGACCGGCGAGCAGGACCTGCTGGGCGAGCGCATCGCCCGGCCGCCGCGCCGCCGCAAGCGGGCGGACCAGTTCATCGCCGACGCCACCGAGATCGCCGAGGGCGACCTGGTGGTGCACCAGGACCACGGCATCGGCCGCTATGACGGGCTGGAGACCATCGGCGTCTCCGGCGCGCCGCATGACTGCCTGCGGCTGATCTACGATGGCGGGGACAAGCTGTTCCTGCCCGTGGAGAACATCGAGCTGCTCTCGCGCTTCGGCAGCGACAGCGCGGGCGTCGCGCTCGACAAGCTCGGCGGCACCTCCTGGCAGAACCGCAAGGCCCGCGCCAAGCAGCGCATCGCCGACATGGCGGGCCAGCTCATCCGCATCGCCGCCGAGCGGCGGGTGAAGGAGGGCCACCTCGCCACCCCGCCGGAGGGCGCGTGGGACGAGTTCTGCGCCCGCTTCCCCTTCGCCGAGACGGAGGACCAGCAGCGCGCCATCGCCGACGTGCTGGAGGACCTCTCCGCCGGCCGGCCGATGGACCGGCTGATCTGCGGCGATGTCGGCTTCGGCAAGACGGAGATCGCGCTGCGCGCCGCCTTCGTTGTCGCCATGACGGGGGCGCAGGTGGCGGTGGTGGTGCCCACCACGCTGCTCTCCCGCCAGCATTTCCGCACCTTCACCGCCCGCTTCGAGGGGCTGCCGATCCGCATCGCCCAGCTCTCGCGCATGGTCACGGCGAAGGAGGCGGCGCAGGTGAAGGCGGGGCTGGCGGACGGCTCCATCAACATCGTCGTCGGCACCCATGCGCTGCTGGCCAAGGGCGTGGAGTTCGCCGATCTCGGCCTCGTCATCGTCGACGAGGAACAGCATTTCGGCGTGGCGCACAAGGAGCGGCTGAAGTCGCTCAAGGCCGATGTGCATGTCCTCACCCTGACGGCGACCCCCATCCCGCGCACCCTCCAGCTCGCCCTGACCGGCGTGCGCGAGATGAGCGTCATCGCGACGCCGCCCGTGGACCGGCTGGCGGTGCGCACCTTCATCATGCCCTTCGATGCGGTGGTGGTGCGCGAGGCGATCCAGCGCGAGCGGCTGCGCGGCGGGCAGATCTTCTGCGTCGTGCCACGGCTGGAAGACCTGCCGAAGATGGCCACGCGGCTGGCCGACATCGTGCCCGAGGCGCGCACCGTGCAGGCGCATGGCCGCCTGACGCCGACCGAGCTCGAGCGGGTGATGACCGAGTTCGGCGACGGCAAGTACGACATCCTGCTCGCCACCAACATCGTGGAAAGCGGGCTGGACATGCCGGCGGTGAACACGCTGATCATCCACCGCGCCGACATGTTCGGCCTCGCCCAGCTCTACCAGCTGCGCGGGCGGGTGGGGCGCGGCAAGCAGCGCGGCTACGCCTACCTGACCTGGCCGGCCACGCAGCGCCTGTCGGTCGCCGCCGAGAAGCGGCTGGCGGTGATGCAGACGCTCGACAACCTCGGCGCCGGCTTCACCCTCGCCAGCCACGACCTCGACATCCGCGGCGCCGGCAATTTGCTGGGCGACGAGCAGTCCGGCCATATCCGCGAGGTGGGTATCGAACTCTACCAGCAGATGCTGGAGGAGGCGGTGGCCGACATCAAGGCCGGGCAGGGGCGGCGCGACGGCGCCGACAACCGCGACTGGACGCCGCAGATCAATCTCGGCCTGCCGGTGCTGATCCCCGAGACCTATGTGGCGGATCTGCCGGTGCGGCTTGGCCTCTACCGCCGCATCGGCGGCCTTGCGGGCGATGCCGAGGTGGAGGCGATGGCGGCCGAGCTGGCCGACCGCTTCGGGCCGCTGCCGCAGGAGGTGGAGAACCTGCTGCAGGTGGTCTCCATCAAGCATCTCTGCCGGCAGGCGGGGGTGGAGAAGCTGGATGCGGGGCCGAAGGGCATCGTCGCCGCCTTCCGCCGCAACAACTTCGCCAATCCAGGCGGGCTGGTCACCTGGGTCGGCGCCCAGAAGGGACTGATAAAACTGCGGCCGGACCACAAGCTGGCCATGGTGCGCGAGATGGACCTGCCCACCCGCCTGCGCGCGGCCAAGGACATGCTGAAGTCGCTGGTGAAGGTCTCCCGCCAGGCAAAGGCCGCCTGAGGGGGAGGGCGGCTAGAACTCGCCCGCCTCGGAGAGCGCCACGTCGATCAGCCGCTCCAGCACCTCCGGCTCCTGCGCGCCGGCGATGGCATGGCCCGCACCCTGGCCCTGCTGGCCGGAGATGACGAAGCAGGGCACGCCATTGATGCCGAGGCGGTGGGCGCGGAGGTTCTCGGCGTGCACCGCCTCCGCCTCCAGCCCGCTGGCCAGGAAGCGCTGCACCACGCGCGGCTCCATCCCGTGCCGGGCGGCCAGGGCGGCGAGGTTCTCCGGCCGGCCGATATCGGCGCCCTCGCAGAAATAGGCGGTGAACAGCGCGTCCACCAGCGCATCGGCCTGGCCATGCTGGGCGGCGAAGCGCACCAGCCGGTGCGCGTCGATCGAGGCGGGCACGCGCTGGATGCGGTCGAAGCGGAAGGCGATGCCCTCGGGCCGCCCGAGATCGGTCATGGTGGCGTGCAGGCGGCGGGCGCGCTCCTCGCCGCCGAACTTGCGCGCCATGTAGTCCTGCCGCCCGGTGCCGCCGAGGCCGAGATCGGGATTCAGCAGGAAGGGACGCCAGCGGATCTCGGCCAGCACGTCGGTGCGCCGCTCCAGCGTCCGGCGCAGCCGGCGCGTGCCGAGGAAGCACCAGGGGCAGACCAGGTCGAACACCACCTCGATGTCGAGGCGGCTGCGGGGCGGCGAGAGCAGGTTCACCGCTCCATGATAGGCGAAGACTTGCCCTTCGCCCACCGCTCCGAGGAGCAGGCAAGTCATGGTTTTTCTGCTACCTGCGGTTGGAAAGCCGTGGAATCAGGCTTGTAGGCAGGAATCCTGACTCCTAGTTTGAGGCTTGCGTAGCAGGAGCCTCGAAACCCAGGAATGATGGCAGGGTCGCATATCGCGCTGGGCGCGGCTGCCTGGTTCGCGGCCGCGCCGCGGCTGGGCCTGCCGGCGCTCGACCCGGCCCTGCTGGGCCTTGCCGTGTTCGGCGCGCTGCTGCCCGATATCGACCATCCCAAATCCTGGGTGGGCAAGAAGCTCTGGCCGGTCTCGCTGCTGTGCGCGCGGCTGCTGGGCCATCGCGGCATCACCCATTCCGCCCTGGCCGTGCTCGGCTGCACCGTGCTGCTGCTCAGCCAGGATGTGCCGATGGCCATCACCGCACCTCTCGTGGTGGGCTATCTTTCGCATCTGGGGGCGGATCTGCTGACGCCGGCGGGGCTGCGCCTGGCCTGGCCGCTGCGGGGCACCTATGCGCTGCCGCTCTGCCGCACCGGCTCGGCCTTCGAGCCGCTGGTGGTGGCGCTGGTGCTCTCCTGGGCCTGGGGCAGCACCTCGGAAAAGGTGAACTTCGCCGCCGGGCTGCGCGCCACCGGCATCTGCCGCGTGGCGGAAGGGATGATGCCGGCGCTCTGCCCGCCCGGCTCCTCGGCCGCGCTGCCCGGCGGGCCGGGGATCGGCGCCCTGTGGGACAGGGCCCGTGGCGCCGGCGAGACGGTGCTCGCCCGGCAGGGCGCCGCGGCGCTCGGCCCCACCCTGCGCTGAACCCCCTTGCGCTGAGCCCCCCTGCGCTGGGCCAACCTGCGCTGGGGCGGAGCCCGGCTTAGCCGCTCTCGGCCAGCCCGAAGGCCTCCCGCAGCGCCAGCCGCCCCTTGGGCGTCACCGTCACGGCCCGCGTGCCCTCCACCCTGTGCACCCAGCCCTGGCCGAAGGCGTGGCTGCACAGCGCCGCGCCGAGCCGGCCTGCCAGATGCGGCCGCCGCTCGCTCCAGTCGAGGCAGGGGCGGCAACCCGGCCGGCCGTGCCGCGCCGCCTGCGGCAGCGGGATGCCGAGCGCGCCGAACCGCGCCTGGCCGGCTTCCGTCATCCAGGCGGCCTCGCCTTCCATCGCCACCCAGCCGCCCGCCACCAGCGCATCCGCAAGGCCGACGCCGAGCCGGCCGGCCAAATGGTCGTAGCAGGTGCGTGCCTGGCGCAGCGCCGCGTCGCGCGGCCCGAAGCGCGGCACCGCATGGGGCGCCGGCGCCGCGCCGGCCATCTGCATCATGCTCTCGATCAGCCGCGCCGCCTCGGGGCCGGCCAGCCGGTGGTAGCGGTGCCGCCCGTGCCGCTCGGCCGCCACGAGGCGCGCGGCGACGAGCCGCGCGAGATGGCCGCTCGCCGTCGGCGGCGCAATGCCGGCCACCCGGGCCAGCTCGGTGGCTGTCATCGCCCGGCCATCCATCAGCGCCGCGAGCATCGCCGCGCGGGCAGGCTCGCCCATCGCGGCAGCCATTTCGGCGATCCTGTTGGCCGTGACCATGCGCCCCTCCCGCCATCCGTCCGCAGCATAGCAGGGGCCGCCCGCCGATGCTTCGGCAAGGCCCGAAGCATCGGCGGGCGCCGTGCCGGCATAAGCCATGCCAGGCTTTCCAGCCCGGCCCTTCCCGACGGAGCACCCGCATGACCACCCCTGCATCCTCCCCACCATTCTTCGGCTGGCGCGTCGTGGCGGCCACCTTCGTGCTGGCGGCCTTCGGCTGGGGCGTCGGCTTCTACGGACCGCCGGTCTTCCTGCATGCGGTGGTGGCGCGCACCGGCTGGCCGGTGGAGCTGGTTTCGGCGGCGGTCACGGTGCATTTCCTGGTGGGCGCCGCGGTGGTGGCCAACCTGCCCCGGCTCTACCGCGCGCTGGGCGTGCCGCTGGTCACCAGCCTCGGTGCCGGCCTGCTGGGCTTCGGCGTGCTGGGCTGGGCCGTCGCGGCGGCGCCGTGGCAGCTCTTCGCCGCCGCGCTGGCCAGCGGCACGGGCTGGGTGGCGATGGGGGCGGCGGCGGTGAACGCCCTGGTCGCCCCCTGGTTCGAACGCCGCCGCCCGGCGGCGCTCGGCCTGGCCTACAACGGCGCCAGCCTGGGCGGCGTGGTGTTCTCCCCGCTCTGGGCGGCGCTGATCGGCGGCCTCGGCTTTCCCCTGGCGGCGCTGGCGGTGGGGGCGGTCATGCTGCCGGTGGTCGGCCTGCTGGCGGCGCTGGTCTTCACGCGCACGCCCGAGGGCCTGGGCCAGCACCCCGATGGCGAGGCCGCCGCCATGCCCGCCCCGGCCGCCGCCGCGCCGGCGGCGCGCCCGCTGCCCGCCGGCCCGCCCTGGCGCGACCGCCGCCTCCTCACCCTGGCGGCGGGCATGGCGCTGGGCCTGTTCGCGCAGATCGGCCTGCTGGCGCACCTGTTCTCGCTGCTGGTGCCGGCCCTCGGCGCCGCGGCCGGGCTGGCGATGGGCGGTGCGACGCTGGCGGCCATCCTCGGCCGCAGCGCGGTGGGCTGGTGGATGCCGGCCTGGGCGGACCGGCGCCATGTGGCCTGCCTCAGCCATGCCGTGCAGCTGGCCGGCTCGCTGCTCCTGCTGGCGGCCGTGGCGGGCGGCGGCGCCTGGGTGCTGCCGGGCCTGCTGCTCGGCCTGGCGCTGTTCGGCCTCGGCATCGGCAATGCCACCTCGCTGCCGCCCCTGATCGCGCAGGGCGAGTTCACGGCGCAGGATGCGCGGCGCGTGGTGCCGTGGATCGCGGCCACGGGCCAGGCCTGCTATGCCTTCGCGCCCGCCATCTTCGGGCTGCTGCGGGGCGTGGCGGAGCGGGGGGAGGCGTTGTTCCTGCTTGCCGCCCTGGTGCAGGCGGCGGCGATCGGCGCTTTCCTGGCAGGCCAGCGCCGATGGCGGATGGAGTGGGATTCGAACCCACGGTGAGGTTGCCCCCACGGCGGTTTTCAAGACCGCTGCCTTAAACCACTCGGCCATCCATCCGCGGGGCCGGCGCGTGCGGCCCCGATAGCCGTTTCGGCCTGCCCGGTCGAGGGGTTACGCGGCCCGCACCTCGCTGAGGAACTGCTCCACCTGCCCGCGCAGCCGGCCGGTCGTGTCGCTCACCTCGGCGGATGTGGTCTGCACAACGCCGGCGGTGCGGCCGCTGACCTCGGCGGCGTTGCGCACCACATTCGTCTCGCGCGAGACGGAGGCGGCGGCCTCGGCGGAGCCGGCGATGTTGCGGGCGATCTCCTGGGTCGCCGCGCCCTGCTCCTCGACGGCGGCGGCGATGGCGGCGGCAGTCTGGTCGATCTCCGCCACCACGCCGGCGATGCTGTTGATGGCCTCCACCGCCTGGCCCGTGGCGCCCTGGATGGCGCTCACCTGCTGGCTGATCTCCTCGGTGGCCTTGGCGGTCTGGCTGGCGAGGTTCTTCACCTCGGAGGCCACCACGGCGAAGCCCTTGCCGGCCTCGCCGGCGCGGGCGGCCTCGATGGTGGCGTTCAGCGCCAGCAGGTTGGTCTGCCCGGCGATGTCGGCGATCAGCCGCACCACATCGCCGATCTTGTTGGCGGTGCCGGCCAGCTCGCGCATCGTGTGCTCGGTGCGCTGGGTTTCCGCCACGGCGCGGCGGGACACCTCGGCCGAGCGACTGACCTGGCGGGTGATCTCGCCGATCGAGGCGGTCAGCTCCTCGGTCGCGGCGGCGGCGGTCTGGGCGTTGCTGGAGGCTTCCTCGGAGGCGTGGCTGAGGGTGCTGGTGAGCTGGGCCGAGGCATGGGCCGCCTGGCTCATCTCGCCCGAGCTGCCGCGCATCCGCTCGGCGGCACCGCGCAGGGTCTCCAGGGCCTGGCCGGCGTCCTGGCCGAAGCGGGTCACCAGCTTCTCCAGCCGGGCGGCGCGCTCCCGCGCCACCTTGTCCGCCCGCGCCTGCTCGGCGGCGAGCCGCTCGCCCTCCTGCACCTTGGCGCGGAACACCTCCAGCGCCTTGGCCATGCTGCCGATCTCGTCCGTCCGCTCCTGGTCCGCCACCGGCGTGTCGAGCGCGCCGCCGGTCATGCGCCGCATGGTCTCCGTCAGCCGGCCGACGGGGCTGCAGATGCCGCGGACCAGCGACAGCCCGATCAGGGACAGCACCGCGATCCCGAGCAGGCCGGCGATGCCGATGATCCAGGCCGCCATGGTGACGGTGCGGCGTGCCGTGACGCTGCTGGTCTCGGCGCCCTTCTGGTTGAACTCGATGAGCTTCTCATCCGCGGCCAGGAAGCGCTGGAAGGCCTCGCGGTTCGGGCCATTGAGCTGCCGGGTAGCCTCGTCCTTCCGCTGCGCGCGGCTCAGCGCCAGCGTGGCGTCGGAGAGCCCGAGATAGGTATTCCACTCGTTCCGCACCGCCGCGGCCAGCGCCGCTTCCTGCGGGCCGGTCACCATCGGCGCGTATTGTACGAAGAATTTCTCAACGTCGGCGCGGGACTGGGCGATGAGGCCGTCCGCCTCACGGATCTTGTCGTCCTCTGTCACCATGACGTGCCGCAGGATATGCGTGCGCAGGGTGAGGGCGTCCTTCTGCGCCTCGTTGATGAGATTGATACTGGGCAGCCAGTTGTCGGCCATCTGCTCCACCTCGGCCTGGACGGCGGTCAGCCGCTGGAGGGCGAAGCCGCCGAGCCCGACGAAGCAGAGCATGATGAACGCCATGGTGGCGAGAATGCGGTTACGGATGGACATGGGCGCCTCAACCTCATCCAGGCTGCTTGGAGCCTCCATTCTGTAGCCCGATGATGAACAAAGACTGCCGTGTGGTGCCTCGACCGGTGGAGCGGGCGGCGGGACGGGCGGCGGGGCGGGCAGGGCGCGCACCCTCTCCATTGCTGCAATAAAACGCAACTTGCAGCTTCGGTTGTGCCTCGCCACAACCCCTGCCTCGGCTTCGCCCGGCCCCGCGGCGCGGCACGATTCGTCCCGGCGGCGCGGCCTCTCCGCCGCCGCGAGCAAGGAACTCCGCATGCGCGCCCGCCGATCGCCGACCCTTCTGCTGTTGCTGGCCATGGGCGCCTCGGGCCCGGCCATGGCGCAGGGCATCCCCGGCGACCAGGCGCCGCCGCCGGACCCGAAGGGCACGCTGAACTTCGCCCTCGAGAACGACATGTTCGGCGGCAGCGACCGCTACTACACCAACGGCTTCCAGTTCGCCTGGCGCTCCCCCTCGGCCGACCTGCCGGGGCCGCTCGACTGGCTGAACGACCGGCTGGGCTGGATCATGGGCCCGGGCACGCTGCGCTGGGGCCTGGCCTTCGGCCAGAGCATCTACACGCCGAAGGACACGGAGCGGGTGGCCCCGGACCCGCGCGACCGGCCCTACGCCGCCTATCTCTACGGCGCCGCCTCGCTGTCGCGGATCTCCGAGTTCACCGCCAACCTGTTCGAGCTGCAGCTCGGCGTGGTCGGCCCCTCGGCGCTCGGCGAGTTCGTGCAGAACAACTATCACGACATCATCAACATCGATCAGACCAATGGCTGGCGCTCCCAGCTGAAGGACGAGCCGGCCATCACCGCGCTGTACGAGCGCAAGTGGCGCATGCCGCTCGGCCAGGTCGGCGGGATCGATGTCGAGGCCATCCCCTCGGCCACCATCAGCCTGGGCAATGTGCAGACCTATGCCGCCGCGGGCGGGGTGCTGCGGCTGGGGCAGGGGCTGGAGGCGGATTTCGGGCCGCCGCGCATCCGCCCGGCGCTGGCCGGCAGCGCCTCCTTCCAGCCGCGCCAGGATTTCGGCTGGTATGTCTTCGCCGGGCTCGATGGCCGCGCCATCGCCCGCGACATCTTCCTCGACGGCAACACCTGGCGCGAAAGCCGCAGCGTGGACAAGCGCATCCTGGTGGGCGACGCGCAGGCCGGCGTGGCGGTGCTCTGGCGCGGCATGCGCTTCGCCTACACGCAGGTCTGGCGCTCGGAGGAATTCTACGGGCAGGAAGGCGTGCAGAGCTTCGGCTCGCTCAGCGTCTCGTTCCGGTTCTGATCCGTGCGCGGCCGGGGGCCCACCAGCGGTTGCAGGGCGGGCGCCGGTCGTGGCACCTCTCCCCCATGCTGAACCGCCGCACCCTGCTGACCCGAGTCGCCGCGCTCTCCGTCCTCTCCGGCGGCGCCGCCCATGCCGCCACGGCCAGCTTCGACGCCTTCCTGCAGGGCGTCGCCAGCGAGGCCCGGGGCGCCGGCGTGTCCCAGGCCACGCTGCAGCGGGCCTTCGCCAACATCCGCCCCAACGACAAGGTGCTGGAGCTGGACCGCCGCCAGCCCGAGTTCACCCTGACCTGGGAACAGTACCGCGACGGCCGCATCACCGCCCAACGGGTCGAGCGCGGCCGCCAGGCCTATGCCGAGAACGCGACGCTGCTGGACGCCATCGCCACGCGCTTCCGCGTCTCGCCGCGCATCGTCGTGGCGGTGTGGGGGCTGGAGACGAACTATGGCGGCTTCACCGGCAACTACAACACCATCGAGGCGCTCGCCACGCTGGCCTGGGATGGCCGCCGCAGCGCCTTCTTCCGCGCCGAGCTGATGGCCGCGCTGCGCATCCTGGAGCGCGGCGACGTGGCGCCGGAGCGGATGCGCGGCAGCTACGCCGGCGCCATGGGCCACCCGCAGTTCATGCCCACCAGCTTCGAGCGGCTGGCGGTGGATTTCGACGGCGACGGCCGCCGCGACATCTGGGACAACCGCGCCGATGCGCTGGGCTCCATCGCCAACTATCTCGGCCGCAGCGGCTGGGACGAGACGGAGCGCTGGGGCCGCGAGGTGCTGGTGCCGTCGGGATTCGACGCCGCCCTGGCCGGGCGCTCCACCCGCAAGCCGCTGCGCGAGTGGCTTCGCCTGGGC
>NZ_JCACVY010000084.1:0-18044 GCF_058833935.1 Roseomonas sp. TS2
CGGGAATATCCGGACCGGCCCTGGGTCGGCATCGGCGTCATCGCCTTCCGGGGGGAGGATGTGCTGCTGGTCCGCCGCAGCAAGCCGCCGCGCATGGGGGAATGGTCGATCCCTGGCGGCGCCCAGCACCTGGGCGAGACGGCCGAGGCCGCGGCGCGGCGCGAACTGATGGAGGAGGCCGGCATCACCGTCGGCCCCCTCACCGTGGCGGTGGTGGTGGACGCGGTGAACCATGACGAGGCCGGGCGCGCCCGCTTCCACTACACCATCATCGACTTCGCCGGGCAGTGGACGGGCGGCGAGCCGGTGGCTGGCGACGATGTCAGCGAGGCGCGCTTCTTCCCGCCGGAAGAACTCGCTGGACTCGGGCTGTGGGAGGAGGCGATCCGCGCCATCGCCGAGGGGCGGAAGCGGCTGGCCGGCTGACCCCCGCCGGGGGCGAGACTCGCCGCAGCCCGCGCCCTATGCTGGGTCCGGCCTCAAAGGTGGACCATGGCTGAGCACATCGATTTCGGCTCGCTCCAGCTGCGCTTCCTGCGCGACCGGCACGAGACGGGCGGCAGCCTCGACATGTTCGAGATGACCCTCCAGCCGGAGGGGCGCATGCCTGTGCCGCATTACCATGAAAGCTGGGAGGAGACGGTCTATGGCCTCTCCGGCACCGTGACCTTCACGGTGGAGGGCCAGGACCGGGAGGTGGGGCCGGGCGAGAGCCTGTTCATCCCGCGCGGCGCGGTGCATGGCTTCAGCAACCGCAGCGGGGCGCCGGCCACCTGCCTCTGCATCCTCACCCCGGGCGTGCTCGGCCCCGAATATTTCCGCGAACTGGCGGACCTGCTGCAATCCGGCAGGCCGGACCCGGCAAAGGCGCGCGAGATCATGCTGCGGCACGGGCTGGTGCCGGCCTGAGCGGCAAGGCCCAGGCCGTGCAGCAGCCGCCGTGCCGCAGCCTCAGAGGTAGAGCTTTTCCTTCTCCAGCCCCGCATAGAGGCTGGCGACGTATTCGCCATAGCCGTTGAACAGCTTCGTCGGCACGCGCTCGTTGCTGCCGAGCAGCCGCTCATGCGCCTGGCTCCAGCGCGGATGCGGCACCTCGGGGTTCACATTGGCCCAGAAGCCGTATTCCGTCGGCTGCAACTGCTCCCAGAAGGAGACGGGGCGCTTGTCGGTGAAGCGGATGGTGGTGATCGCCTTGCCGCTCTTGAAGCCGTACTTCCACGGGAACAGCACGCGGATGGGGCCGCCATTCTGCGGCGGCACCGGCTTGCCGTAGAGGCCCACCGCCATGAAGCACAGCTCGTTCGCCGCTTCGGCCAGTGTGCAGCCCTCGACATAGGGCCAGGGGTACCAGCTCTGCCGCAGGCCGGGCATGGTGCCGCGGTCGGCCACCGTGTGGAACTCGACGAACTTCGCGCCGGATTGCGGCCCGGCCAGCTTCAGCAGCTCGGCCATCGGAAAGCCGGTCCAGGGCACGGTCATCGCCCAGGCCTCGACGCAGCGGTGCCGCAGCACCCGCTCCTCCAGGCTCACCTTCTTCAGCAGGTCGTCGAGGCCGAGCTCCTGCGGGTTGTCCACCATGCCTTCCAGCTTCAGCGTCCAGGGGCGCTGCGGCAGGCGGGCGGCGGCGGAGGCCACGTTCTTGCTGCTGCCGAACTCATAGTAGTTGTTGTAGCTGGTGGCGTCCTTCTCCGGCGTCAGGGCGCGCTCGGGGCGGAAGGCGGGGTTGCGCATGGCGGCCATCGGGCTGGCCGCCTGCTGCGCCCGCGCGCCCTGCCAGGGCAGCGCCGCGCCAGCGGCGATCAGCCCGCCGAGGCCCAGCGCCTTGCGCCGCCCCAGCACCAGATGCTCCGGCGTGGCGGCGGATTCGGGCAGTTCCCAGCCCCGGGGAATGCGGATCGGCATGGCTCGTCTCCCTGAACCTTTCCCAGCATGTAGGCCGCCCGCGGGAGAGGGGAAGGCCTCAGCGGCGGGCGGGCAGCAGCACCAGCGGCGGAGCCGCCGCATCCGCCGGCACCACCACGCGGTGCAGCCGGTAGCGTTCGGCCTCGATGCCATGCCGGGCGCGCGTCACGCCCCCCTCCTCCACCGCACCCGGCCAGAGCGGCGGACCGCCGCGACGCTCGCTGCGCACCAGCAGCCCGGTGCCGCCGGGCGGCGGCGCGGCGAGGTCGAACAGGTCCCACCGGTCGCCGAGGGCGACGACGCGGGTGGCGGGCGGCAGGTGCAGCGCCAGCTCGCTGGCCAGGCCGTATTCCTCGGCGGCGATGAAGGCGGCGCCGCGCGTCGCGCGCTCCGCCTCCAGCGTGGCGGCGAATTCGGCCCAGCCGCCGAGCCGCGCCAGGGTGGGGTCGCTGCGCCGGGGCAGCGGCAGCGGCGCGAAGGCGGCCTGCACCAGCACCAGCAGGGTCAGCCCCAGCCCCAGCGCCACGCCCGGCCGGCGCCAGCGTGCCCAGCGGGCGCCGAGGCAGCCCGCGGCGGCGAGGCAGGCGGTGGGGTAGAGGATGGCCGGCCAGTTGCCCTGCACCCGGCTGCCGGTGGCCTGCCACAGGAACAGCAGCGCCGTGGGCACGGTGATGGCGGCGAGCAGCCCGGCCGCCGCCGCGCCCTCGCCCCGGCGCCACCACAGGCGGCAGGCGGCCACCGTGCCGGCGACGCAGAGCAGGAAGATGATGGGTGTGGCCAGCCCCGCCTGCCCGCCCACCAATTCGCCCAGGTAGCGCAGCGCGGAGCCGGTGGCGGTGGCGCCCGCCCGTCCGCCCTGCTTGGCGAAGCTCACCCAGTCGTGCCGGGCGTTCCAGAGGATGACGGGGCTGAACACCAGCAGCGCCAGCGCGCCGCCGGCCCAGAGGCGCCAATCGGCCAGCCAGCGCCGCGCGCCTGGTTCCAGCAGCAGCCACAGCACCACGCCGCCGCCCAGCAGTACGGTGGTATATTTGGACAGCAGCCCGAGCCCCGCCAGCAGGCCGAAGGCCAGCCACCAGCGCCCGTCCTGGCTGGCCTGCAGCCGCGCCAGCGCCCAGAGGGCGGCGCACCAGAACACCAGCAGCGGCGTGTCCGGCGTCATCAGCACCGCGCCGGCACCGAAGAGCAGCGTGGCGTTCAGCAGCGCCGCGGCCCAGGGCCCGGCCTGCCGGCCGGGAAAGAGACGCTCCCCCGCATCGGCCAGCAGCAGCGAGGCGGCGGCGACGCCCAGCGGCCCGAGCAGCCGCAGCCCCAGCGCCGTGTCGCCCGCCATGGCAGAGCCGAACGCGGTCCACAGCGCCACCATCGGCGGATGGTCGTAGTAGCTGAGCGAGAGGGCACGGCCCCAGACCCAGTAATAGGCCTCGTCCGGCGCCGGCGGCAGCCACCACGCGGCGGCGAGGCGCAGCAGGGTCAGCGCCGCCAGTGCCCACAACCAGGCGGCGCCGCTCCAGCGCGCACCCATCAGCGGGCCCGCCAGACGAGGGTGGCGGAGACGGCGTAGTTCCACACCACCGTCAGCAGCGCGCCGGCCGCGCCGGCCAGGCCCCAGCTCGCCAGCTCGTCGCGCATCAGCAGGTCGGCGATGCCGACATTGGCCGCCACGCCGACGCCGCAGACCAGGTAGAACACCGCCAGCCCGCGCCACAGCGCGGCACCCCGCAGCCGCACGTCGCTGTAGGTGATGCGGTTGTTCAGCACGAAATTCGCCGTCATCGCCACGAGGCTGGCCACCCATTGGGCCTGCGCGAAGGGCAGCGGCCCCAGCGCCAGCGAGAGCACCGCCAGATGCACCACGATGCCGATGGCGCCCACGGCGGCGAAGGCCAGGAAGCGCAGCGGCAGCAGCCCATGCGACCACTTGTCCAGAAGCAGGGCCAGGAAATCGAGCAGCACCGTGGCATCGAGCTTGGATTCGCCGGCCTGCCGCGGGCGGAAGGTGTAGGGCAGCTCCACCACGCGCAGCTTGCGGCCGGCGGAGAGCAGCAGGTCCAGCAGGATCTTGAAGCCCCGGCCGGTCAGGCGCGGCGCGATCTCCTCGGCCAGCGGGCGCGGCAGCATGAAGAAGCCGCTCATCGGGTCGGCCACCGGCACGGGAAGGAAGAACTGCGCAAGCGTGGTGCCGCCATCGCTGATGCGCCGCCGCAGGGAGGAGAAGCCCTCCGCCGCCTCGCCCCCCGCCACATGGCGGCTGCCGATGGCGACATCCCCCTCGCCCGCCCGCAGCGCTGCCAGCATGCGTGGCAGCAATGTCTCGTCGTGCTGCAGGTCGCCGTCGATGACCGCGACATAGCCGGCCGAGGAAGCAAGCATGCCCTCGACGCAGGCCGAGGACAGGCCGCGCCGGCCAACGCGCCGGATGCAGCGGATGCGCGGGTCCCGCGCCGCGATGCCGCGCGCCACCTGGGCCGTGCCGTCGGGGCTGTTGTCATCGACGAAGATGGCTTCCCAGGCGATTCCGCCAAGCGCCGCCTCCAGCCGTTCCACCATGGGCGCGACGTTGGGGGCCTCGTTGTAGCAGGGAATCACGACGGTGAGTTCGGGCGACGGCATGGTGGGGCGTGCTTAGCGCCCTTGCCGCCGAGGCACCAGCAACGGAGCGTGACGCGGCTTTCCGCTGGCCGCGAACCGGAGGATGTGCCGGTCCTCCTGCCCTGCCTGCGGCTGTGATGGTGCAGGCCCGGGCAGTTCCCATGCCTTCAGGGTCGTGCCAGAGGTCTTCCCGGGCGGCCCAGCCTTTCCGGCGGGCCTGGCGGGCGAATGCTGCCGTGCCGGTGACGTGCCGCGCGGTGGCGGCCGGGACCCCTCTCTTTCGTTGCTTGTCGGCCGCTTTGTGTGGTGGGTGCGTTTGCGGGGAAAGTTCGGGCTTTGCGGGGCGATAGTTTACAATAATTTTCTTTATACGATTATCGACAGGAAGTGGATGAGGCGGGAGAGACATAGGGAGCACCGCATTGTTGCGGCAGGCGATGGGACACATCCTGGGATGGCCCGCAGGGCACCAGGCAAGCGGCCACAGCCGGGCATGCAGGGGAAAGACGCCGTGGTGGTTCCTGGCCTGCCGTGACGGCTGGAGAAAGCGCCGGCCTTTCCCTTCCCCCAAGCGGCGGTGGAGATGGCGGCGTGCCGTGCCAGCGCCACGTCCCGGTCGGCCGCGCCGTGCGCCCAGTGGTGCCAGGGGGAGAAAGGCCTGGTGTGGCGAGAAGAGCATCACCCCCTCCCCTCCCTGGGCAAATACCATCGCCGGGCAAGTCGCGCCCTGGCGGCACCTGGCCCTTCCTTTGCGCGCCAGGTGCCACTCGCCTGCCGGCCCGCACTCGCCTGCCGGCGCGTCCTCAACGCCAGTTTCGGTCGTGCTCGGCATGGGTGCGGAGATAGGCTTCCGGCGTGAAGTACCGATCGTAGAACTCGGTGTCGAGCCGATGGGCCTGCAGGTAGGTTTTGAGGAAGACCGGCGGCACCGTCGCGGGGAAGCGGCCGAAGGTCGTGAACACATACTCGGCCATCAGCGCGGCAATCTCGATCGCCTCGGCGTCGATCGCGGCGGCGCCGGAGCGGATCGCGGCATTCTCCCGGTAGGGCCCCCCCTGCTTCGGGTCGAAGGGGCCGCCCGCGCCGAATTTGCGCGCGACCGCCGCCTCCACCGCCGCGCGCATGCTGGCGTGGTGCGGCGGCACATGCGCCTCGAACACCCCGGGCAGCCCGGTGACATGCGGCAGCGGGTTGTTCGGGAGCATGTCGAAGCGGAAGCCGAGGCCCGGCACGGCCGGATCGCCGCTCGCCCCCAGCACCGTGAAGGGATTGAGCCCGGTGTACATCCACCCGCCGAGGCCGAGCGCCTGCAGCATCAGCGCGCCCGCATAGCAGGCCGTGCCCATCTCCACCGACACGTCCGTGAGCGCGACCTGCTCGAGGAAGGTCATGGGGTAGGCGGCCTCCAGCTTCAGCCGGTGTGCGTAGCGCTCCAGCCCGGGGATCGGCCGGCCGTTCACATCGTCGTAGATGCCGGTGCCGTTCTGCACGAGGTAGAGCAGCAGCAGGATGACGTGTTGCGCGAGGTCGGCCACCGGGAACACCAGGGTCGAGCCCGGCACGTTCGCGCACCAGGTGTTGTGGCCTTCCATATGCGGCATCGCCGCCGGGATGTTGAGCCGGCCATCGGCCAGCTTCACGATCCGCGCGCGGTGCGCGTCGAGCCAGGCACCCAGCTCCGTGCCCGCAGCGGCTGGCACCGGGGTCATGTCCCGCGTCGGCAGGAAATACACCCCGGTGTCATCGGTGAAGAAGAACTCCGAGGTGTTAAAGCCGGCCGAGGACGGAAAGCTGCGCCCGCCCGCGGCGGTGATGTAGTTGGGCAGGCGGGGCGCGTAGCCGGGGTGGTGGGCGAACAGCTCCACCCAGCCGGTGTTCCCGGCGATGGTGGCGATGAGCAGCATCTGCTCAAGCGGATCCAGCGCTTCCGGCGCCTGGCGCGAGGCGAAGGCGAGCGGCCCCGCGGGGATCGACGCGCCCTTGGCGAAGCGGCGGGACCGGCGGCCGTGGATCGCCTCGATCAGCGGGAAGGCGGCCGCCTTCGCCAGGCCGCGCGGGCGGTTGCCGAGTGAATCCAGCAGGGTCCTGCCGCGCGCGCCCAGGGCATCCGCCTGGGCAAGACCCAGCCCGCCGAGGACCGCGCCGGCGCCGAGCAGCGTCGCGCCGTACAGCTTGCGTCTAGTGGTGTCGAGCATCGAAGCCTCCGTTCCGCATGGTTGCGGTGCCTGTCCTTCGCATGCGGCCTTCGCGAGGCGTCAGACGCGGAATCGACGAAACCGGTCCGGACATGCCAAGCTGGCCTCATGATCGCGCCTCGTGCCCCGGCCCGCATCTCGGTCTGTCTCGTGGCCGTGCCCGAAATCGCCACGGGCGTGCTGAACGGCCTCTACGAGGTGTTCTCCTTCGTGGGCTCGGGCTGGGAGATGCTGACGGGCTGGCCACCAGGACCGGCCCGCTTCCTGCCGCGGATCGTCGCCGCGGACCGGGCGCCATTCCGCAACCTGGCCGGGCTGCCCATCGCTCCGGAGCTCGGCTTCGCCGAGGTGAAGCGAACCGATATCGTGGTCGTCGGCGACCTCGCCCTGGCGCGGGACGAGGACACCCGTGGACGGTGGCCGGAGGCGGTGGCGTGGCTCCAGCGCCAGCATGCGCAGGGCGCGCTGGTCTGCTCGGTCTGCACAGGGTCGCTCATGCTGGCCGAGGCGGGGCTGCTGGAGGGCGAGGAGGCAACCTGTCACTGGGCGGCAACCGACCAGATCCGCCGCCGCTATCCCGGTGTCCGCCTGCATCCCGAGCGCGTGCTGGTAACGGCGGGGGTCGGTCACCGGCTGGTCACCGCCGGTGGTTCAGCCTCCTGGACCGACCTTGCGCTCTACCTCGTGGCCCGCTTCTGCGGCGAGGAGGAGGCGCGGCGGACCGCCAAGCTGTTCCTGTTCGGGGACCGCAGCGACGGGCAACTGCCCTTCGCCGCCCGCGTCCGGCCACGCCAGCACGAGGATGCTGCTGTCGCGGCGGCTCAGCTCTGGATTGCCCGGAACTACGACTGCGCCCATCCGGTGGCCGGGATGACGCAGGTCTCCGGCCTGGCGCCCCGGACCTTCATCCGCCGCTTCCAGGCGGCGACGGGCTATGTTCCGCTCGACTACGTCCAGTCGCTCCGCATCGAGGAAGCCAAGCAGATGCTGGAAACCTCGGACGCGCCGATCGACGCGGTTGCCGCGGAGGTCGGCTACACCGAGCCCGCCGCCTTCCGCCGTGTCTTCAAGCGGGCGACCGGAATCGCTCCGAACCAATACCGGCAGCGCTTCCGCTGGATGTCGGCGGCCTGACCGCCCTGGGAGGAGCTGCTGTTCCGCGGGCTTGGAGGGCGAGCGCGTGCCCCCGGTGCGCCGGCTCTCCGGCGATGACTTCGCCGCCAAGGATGCGGCCTGGCAAGGCCATACCGTGAGGGGCGGCTATTCACCGCAGCAGGCGGGCGGTGTCATGCGCCTTCGGGCACCCATGCCGGCCTGATCGGCACCAGGCCGGGCGCGGCCTGCGTTTGGGGCATCGGCCGCAGCGCGGCACTGTCCTCCTCGCCATGCCCGGCCCACCTGCGGGCGGAAGGCTTGAGCTTCGCCTTGAAGGTAGTTCCCACCCCCCCCCCTCCGCAGGAACCCAGGGGCCATGCCGATCCGCTTCCCTTTTGGGGAGCAGCAATGAATTCCTGATTTTACAGGGTCAGGGAGATTGGGATCCAATCGTCCAGATCCCCAGCTCTGGAGAAGGTCCGTTGTCCAGACCCGGGATCACTCTGCCAACCCAGGCGGAACCTGGATCTCCAGACGGCCTCGGCTTGGCCACAGAGCGAGTTTCAGAGAAGGGAATGGTGTGCCCGCAGGGACTCGAACCCTGGACCCCAAGATTAAAAGTCTCGTGCTCTACCGACTGAGCTACGGGCACATGGGGAGACGGGCGGGAGAAACCCTCCCGCGCCGCCCCTGTCAAGTCTCGCGGTGTGCCGCGAGGGCCGTTCAGGCCGCGTCGGCGGCGATCTGCGCCTTCATCAGGCGGTCCGGCTCGCGCACCATGCCGCTCTGGCCGGCGCCGCGCTTGATCTTGTCCACGAACTCCATGCCCGAGGTCACCTGGCCCCAGATCGTGTACTGGCCGTCCAGGCTGGAGGCCGGCGCGAACATGATGAAGAACTGGCTGTTGGCGCTGTTCGGGTTGGCGGTGCGGGCCATGCCGCAGACGCCGCGCAGGAAGCGCGCCTTGGCCGGCGGGCTGAACTCGGCGGGAAGGTCGGGCAGCTGGCTGCCGCCGGTGCCGGTGCCGGTCGGGTCGCCGCCCTGCGCCATGAAGCCTTCGATCACGCGGTGGAAAGGCGTGCCGTCATAGAAGCCCTGGCGCACCAGGGTCTTGATGCGCTCGACATGCTGGGGCGCGAGGTCGGGGCGCAGCTTGATGACGACGCGGCCATCCTTCAGATCGAAGAACAGCGTGTTCTCGCGATCGTCCTGGGCGGCGGCCTCGTTGGTGGTGGCTTCGGTCATCATGATCCCCGTGATAGCGATGGAACTGGCGAGCAGGCTGCGACGGCGCATCCTGTGTCACTCCCCTTGGTGTGGCGCGCGTACCCGGGCAAGGGTGCGCTCACGCGTCAGATGCGGCACGAAGGTGGAGATATCCCCCCCCAGCCGCGCGATCTCCTTGACGAAGCGCGAGGAGATGAAATGGTTGCCCTCGCTGGCCATCAGGAACAGCAGCTCGATCTCGGGATCGAGCCGGCGGTTCATGCCGGCCATCTGGAACTCGTAGTCGAAATCGGTGACGGCGCGCAGGCCACGCACGATCACCTCGGCGCCAACGTCCCGCGCGAAGCCGACCAGCAGCCCCTCGAAGGGCACCACCTCGATGATGGTGCCGGTGCGCCGGGCGATGATCTCCGCCTCGGCGCGCACCAGCTCCACGCGCTCCTCCAGCGGGAAGAGCGGCCCCTTCCCCGCATTCATCGCCACGCCCACCACCAGCCGGTCCAGGATGCGGGCGGCGCGGTGGATGATATCGACATGCCCGTTGGTGATCGGGTCGAAGGTGCCGGGATAGATGCCGCTGCGCGTTGGGCGCCTCGTCTCAGACACCGGCCTCGTCCTCCACATCCGCCTCGGGCGCCGCGCCGGCCGGGTCCTGCACCTGGTCCTGATCCTGCCCCTGCTCCTCGACGACGGTGAAGCAGGAGGTGACGCGCTCCTCCCCATCCAGCCGCAGCATCATCACGCCCATGGCCGAGCGGCCGGTGACGCGCACCTGATCGACCGGCAGGCGGATCAGCCGGCCATTGTCGGTGACGAGCATCACGTCGTCGCCCGGACGCACCGGGAAGGTGGCCACCACCTCGCGCCCCGTGCGCTTGACCAGGGTGATGTTGGCGATGCCCTGCCCGCCCCGGCCGGTGACGCGGTACTCATAGGCGGAGCTGCGCTTGCCGAAGCCGCCATCCGTCACGGTGAGCAGGATCTCCTCCTGCTCCTCCAGCTCGGAGAAGCGCTCGGGCGAGAGGGCGATCTCGGTGCCCGCCTCCTCGGCATTCTCCTCGGCGAGCGAGGCCTCGGCCTCGGCCGCCGCCTCGGCGCTTTCCTCGGCGGTGCGGCGCTTCTGCGCGGCCTGCTTCAGATAGGCGGCGCGCTCCTCGACGCTGGCATCCACATGCCGCAGCACGGAAAGCGCGATGACCTCGTCCTTCGGCGCCAGCCGGATGCCGCGCACGCCGGTGGAATCGCGGCCCGCGAAGACGCGCAGCGTGTCCACATCGGCGACGAAGCGGATGGCCCGCCCGCCGCGCGTGGCCAGCAGCACATTGTCGCCCTCGCGGCAGGTGGAGACGCCGATCAGGCTGTCCCCCTCATCCAGCTTCATGGCGATGAGGCCGGAGGAACGGACGTTCTTGAAATCCGACAGCCGGTTGCGGCGGACATTGCCCTGCGCCGTGGCGAAGACGAGGTGCAGGTTCTCCCACAGCCCTTCATCCTGCGGCAGCGGCAGCACGGCGGTGACGTATTCCTCCGCCTGCAACTGGAGAAGCTGGCGCAGCGAGCGGCCGCGCGCGGTGGGGCCGGCCTCGGGCAGCTTCCACACCTTCTCGCGGAAGGCCATGCCGCGGCTGGTGAAGAACAGCACCCACTGGTGGGTGTGCGCGTTGAAGCTGCGGATGACGACGTCGTCCTGCCGCATGTTGGCGCTGCTGCGGCCGCGCCCGCCGCGGTTCTGCGCGCGGAAGGTCTCGAGCGGCGTGCGCTTGACGTAGCCGTCGCGCGTCAGCGTCACCACCATCAGCCCGGGCTCGATCAGGCTCTCATCGTCCTGGTCGGCGAGGCCATCGACGATCTCGGAGAGGCGCGGATTGGCGATCTGCGCGCGCACGGCGCGCAGCTCCTCCGCCATCAGCTCCAGCCGGCGCGGGCGGGAGGAGAGGATGTCCAGCAGCTCGCGGATGCGCCCCGCCACCTCGTCCAGCTCGGCGTTGATCTTGTCGCGCTCGAGGCCGGTCAGGCGCTGCAGGCGCAGCTCCAGAATGCCGCGCGCCTGCGCCTCGGTCAGCTTCACCGTCTCGTCGACGACGATGTTGCCGGAATCATCCACCAGTTCCAGCAGCGGCCCGACATCGGCGATCGGCCAGTCGCGCGCCATCAGCGCGGTGCGGGCGGTCACCGCGTCCGGGCTCTCGCGGATCAGGCGGATCACCTCGTCGATGTTGGCCACGGCGATGGCGAGGCCCACCAGCAGGTGGCCACGGTCGCGCGCCTTGGCGAGGCGGTAGCGCGAGCGGCGGAGGATCACCTCCTCGCGGAAGTCGATGAAGGCGAGCAGCGCCTGGCGCAGCCCCATCTGCTGCGGCCGCCCCTCGTGCAGGGCGAGGAAGTTCACCGCGAAGGAGGTCTGCAGGTTGGTGTACCGGTAGAGGTGGTTCAGCACCACCTCGGCCGTCGCGTCCTTCTTCAGCTCGATGACGATGCGCAGGCCGGAGCGGTCGCTCTCGTCGCGCAGGTCGCTGATGCCCTCGATCTGCTTGGTCCGCACCAGATCGGCGATGCGCTCGATCAGCGTCGCCTTGTTCACCTGGTAGGGGATCTCGGAAATGGCGATCAGGCTGCGCCCGCCGCGCATCTCCTCGATCTCGGCGCGCGCGCGCAGGATGACGCTGCCGCGCCCCGTCTCGAAGGCGGAGCGGATGCCGGCGCGGCCGAGGATCAGCGCCCCGGTCGGGAAATCCGGCCCGGGGATGATCTGCATCAGCGCTTCGAGGGTGGTGTCGGGGTCCTCGATCAGCTTCAGCGTCGCGTCGATCACCTCGCCCGGATTGTGCGGTGGGATGTTGGTCGCCATGCCGACGGCGATGCCGTTGGCGCCGTTCACCAGCAGGTTCGGGAAGGCGGCGGGGAGGACGCGCGGCTCCTCGGCGCTTTCGTCGTAGTTCGGCGCGAAGTCGACGGTGTCCTCGTCGATGCCTTCCAGCAGCGCGGCGGCGGATTTGCCGAGGCGGGCCTCAGTGTAGCGCATGGCCGCCGGCGGGTCGCCATCCATCGAGCCGAAATTGCCCTGGCCGTCGATCAGCGGCACGCGCAGCGAGAAGGTCTGCGCCATGCGCACCATGGCGTCGTAGATCGCGCTGTCGCCATGCGGGTGGTACTTACCCATCACGTCGCCGACGACGCGGGCGGATTTCTTGTACGGCTTGTCCGAGGTGAAGCCGTTCTCGTTCATCGAGAACAGGATGCGGCGGTGCACCGGCTTCAGCCCGTCGCGCACATCCGGCAGGGCGCGCGCGACGATGACGCTCATCGCATAGTCGAGGTAGGAGCGGCGCATCTCCTCCTCGAGCGCGATCGGCAGGGTGCCTTCCGGCGGAATATGGGCGGCGCGCCCGGTTCCGTTGTCGCCCGTGCCGTTGTCGCTCTCGCTCACGCGGTCATCCCATGCAGCAAAGTGGGGGGTGGGCCGGCCCGGCGCGAGGCGCGCGGTGGCGGGGTCTTCCTCCACGGAAAATCCCAGCCCTTATAGCCGCTTTGGCGCGTTCCGCCAAACGCCGCCGGGCGGGATTTTCACCCCGCCCGGCCAAGGGCTTAGGCTGCCGCGGCCACCGGCGAGTTGCGCTTCAGCACCGCCACCGCCAGCGCGGTGACGGCGGTGCCGGCCAGGATGGCCAGCAGGTAGCCCAGCGGGTTGCCCACCGCGCCGGGGATGCCGACGACGAAGATGCCGCCATGCGGCGCCCGCAGCGTGCAGCCGAACAGCATCGACAGCGCCCCGGCCACGGCGGAACCCGCGATCAGCGCCGGGATGACACGCACCGGGTCCTTCGCCGCGAAGGGGATGGCGCCCTCGGAGATGAAGGCGGCGCCGAGCACGGCGGCGGCCTTGCCGGCATCCCGCTCCTCCTGGCTGAAGCGGCTGCGGGCGATGAAGGTGGCCACCGCGATGCCGAGCGGCGGCGTCATGCCGGCGGCCATCACCGCCGCCATCGGCGCGTAGGTCTCGGAGCCGAGCAGGCCGACGCCGAAGGCATAGGCCGCCTTGTTCACCGGCCCGCCCATGTCCACCGCCATCATCGCGCCGAGCACGAGGCCGAGGATGACGGCGTTGGAGGTGCCCATGCCGCGCAGGAATTCAGTGAGCCAGGCCAGCGCCGCCGCGATCGGCGTGCCGAGCACATAAATCATTAGCAGGCCGGTGATCAGCGAGGCCAGCAGCGGAATGACCAGGACGGGCTTGAGGCCCTCCAGGCTTTCCGGGAAGGGCAGCCTGTCGCGCAGGAACTTCGCCACGTAGCCGGCCAGGAAGCCGGCGACGATGCCACCCAGGAACCCCGCCCCCACCGCGCCGGCCAGCGAGCCGCCGACGAAGCCCGGCGCCAGCCCCGGCCGGTCGGCGATGGAGAAGGCGATGAAGGCGGCCAGCACCGGCACCATCAGGGCAAGGGCCGACTGCGCGCCGATCTGGAACAGCGCCGCCGGCAGCGTGCCCGGCTCCTTGAAGGCCTCGATGCCGAAGGCGAAGGAGAGCGCGATGCAGAGGCCGCCCGCCGTGACCAGCGGGATCATGTAGGAGACGCCGGTCATCAGGTGCTTGTAGGCGCCCGGCGCCTGCCCGGCCTTGGCGGGCGCGGGCGTGGCGGCGCCGGTGGCAGCGGCGCCGCCCTGCGGCTCGGCCACCAGGGCGCGGTTGATGAGGCCGACGCCGTCCTTCAGCGCCTCGCCCGTGCCGGCGGTGATCAGGCGCTTGCCGGCGAAGCGGGCGGTGTCCACGCCCGTGTCGGCGGCGATCACCACGGCATCGGCGGCGGCGATCTCCTCCGGCGTCAGCGCGTTCTTGGCGCCGACCGAGCCCTGCGTCTCCACCTTGATCGTGTGGCCGAGCTTGGCCGCCGCCTTCTCCAGCGCCGCCGCCGCCATGAAGGTGTGGGCGATGCCGGTGGGGCAGGCGGTGATGGCGACGAGCTTCCTCGGCCCCTCGCCCGCCGCCGGCGCGGCCTGCGGCACCGCTGCGGCGGCGGCCGGAGTGGCGGACGAAGCGGCCACGGCCGGGCGCGGTAGCAGCGCCAGCGAGGCGGCCGAGCGCAGCGCCTGCTCCGGCCGGCGGATCGCCTCGATGACCGTGGTGGCGATCAACGGCCGGCCGGCATGGCGGGCGGCATCGGCGGTGGCGTCGCCCACCAGCAGCACGGCATCGGGCGTGAAGTCCGGGGCGGGCGCCCCGGCGGTGTCGAGGGTCAGGTCCAGGGCGGCCCGTTCCGCTGCGTCGCGCAGCGCCTCGGCGGCCATGGTGGCATGCGGGGCACTGGCGGCGTGGCGGATGACGGCGAGCAGCCGGGTCGGCGCGGCATGGCCGGGATCAGAGGGCATGGCACTCGTCCTGCTGGGAAAGGCGGAAGCGCCCGGCGATGCGCCGGGCAGGCGATGGGTGCGGCAAGGGCTCAGAGCCGCTCGACATGGGCGGCTTCGGCCAGGCGGGTGATCTCGGCCAGGGCCGGGCTGCCGCCCACGGGGCGGGAGACGGCGGCGGCGGCACACCCCGTGGCCAGCCGTGCCATCGCCTCCGGCGGCAGGCCGCGCGCCAGGGCGGCGGTGAGCCCGGCCACCATGGCATCCCCGGCGCCGACCGTGGTGGTCAGGCGCACCCTGGGCGGCGTCACCCAGAGCGCGGCCTCCGGCAGGGCGAAGAGCGCGCCCTCGCCGCCGGCCGAGACCACCACGCTGCCGATGCCCTGTGCCTGCATCTCCCGCGCGGCGGCCAGCAGCGCGGCGCGGTCCGGCAGGGCGCGGCCGAGCAGCGCGGAAAGCTCATCCCGGTTCGGCTTGATGAGGGCAGGCTTCGCGGCCAGCGCGGCCTCGAAGGCGGGGCCGCTGCTGTCCAGCACCACGCGGGCGCCGAAGCCGCGCAGCCGTTCGGCCAGCCAGGCCAGGGCACCGGGCGCCAGCCCCGGCGGCAGGCTGCCGGACAGCACGGCGATGGCGGGGCCATAGGCCAGCTTCGCCGCCACCGCCTCCAGCGCGCCCTCCGGCGTGGCGGCACCGGGCGGGTTGATGTCGGTCACCGCCCCCGCCCCCGCCTCAGCCTCGGTCTCCACCAGCTTGACGTTGATGCGGCAGCGGCCCGGCACGGGCACGAAATCCGCGGCGACTCCCTGCCCGTCCAGGAACTCGGTGAAGGCCTGGATGTCGGCGGCGCCGAGCAGGCCGGTGGCGAGCGACGCCTCGCCCAGCACGCCCAGCATGACGGAGACGTTGACCCCCTTCCCCGCCGGCCGCAGCTCCGCCGCGCCTGCCCGGTTCACCTCGCCCCGCGCCAGCCGGGGCAGCGGGATGGTGAGATCGAGCGCCGGGTTCAGGGTGACGGTGGCAATGGAAGGATGGGCGATGCGGGGCGGCATCAGCCGGCCTCGCCCAGGGCGCGCAGCGCGGGCAGCGCCCGCACCTCGGCCGCCGTGGCGCAGCCCAGCGCGGCGCGCGCCACCGCCTCGGCCTGCGCCATGGAAAGGGCGCGGATCTGCGCCTTCAGCGCAGCCACGTTCGGGATGGAGACGGAAAGCTCATCCACGCCAAGGCCCACCAGGATCGGCGCCGCCATCGGGTCCGCCGCCATGTTGCCGCAGACGCCCACCCAGCGGCCGCGCGCATGGGCGGCCTGCACCGTCATCTGGATCAGCCGGAGCACGGCGGGGTCCAGCGCGTCCGAGCGGGCGCCGAGGGTCGGGTGCAGCCGGTCCACCGCCAGGGTGTATTGCGTCAGGTCGTTGGTGCCGATGGAGAAGAAGTCGGCCTCGCGGGCAAGCTGGTCCGCCATCACCGCCGCCGAGGGCACCTCGACCATGATGCCTACCTCGACCGGCGGGGTGGCGAGGGAGAGGCGCTCCTTCTCGATCAGCTCCCGCGCGGCGCGGAGATCGGCCAGGCCATCGACCATCGGCAGCATGATGCGGATATCGCCATGGCGGGCGGCACGCAGCGCGGCGCGGATCTGGGGGCGGAACAGCGCCGGCTCGGCCAGCGACAGGCGCAGGCCGCGCAGCCCGAGGAAGGGATTGGCCTCGGCGGGGTGGTTGACGAAGCGCAGCGGCTTGTCGCCCCCCGCATCCAGCGTCCGCAGCACCACGGGCAGGCCGCCGAAGCCCTCGGCCAGCCGGCGGTAGAGCTCGTACTGCTCCTCCTCGGAGGGCGGCTCGGCGCGCTCGTCGAACAGGAACTCGCTGCGGACCAGGCCGGTGCCCTCGGCGCCGGCGGCGACGGCCTCGATGGCCTCCTCCGGGCGGCGGACATTGGCCGCGACCTCGACGCGGTGGCCGTCCTGCGTGATGGCGGGGCGGAAGGCGGCGCGCTTCGCCGCCTCGGCGCGCTCGGCGCCGCGCGCGCGGGCGGCCTCGGCGCGGCCGACTGCTTCCGCGTCCGGGTTGGGGATCAGCCGGCCCCGGTCGCCATCCAGCACCACGGGGGTGCCATCGGCCAGCGCCAGCACCCCCTGCCCGGCCGCGACCACGGCGGGGATGCCCAGTGCGCGGGCCAGGATGGCGGTGTGCGCCGTCGGCCCGCCCGCCGCCGTCACCAGCCCGACGACGCGGGCGGGGTCGAGATTGGCGGTCTCGGAGGGGGTGAGGTCCTCGGCGGCGATGACGGCGCGCTCCGGCACCGGCGCCACCGTCTCGCTGCCGCCCACCAGGTGGCGCAACACGCGGCGCGCCACGTCCTTGAGGTCGGTGGCGCGCTCGGCCAGCAGCGGGTCGCCGATGCCGGCCAGGGCCGTGGCGCGCGACCTCGCCGCGCCATCCCAGGCGGCGGGGGCGGAGGCGCCGGCCTCGATCGCCTTCCGCGCCTCGGCCAGCAGCTCGGGGTCCTCCAGGAACTCGGCATGGGCGGCGAAGATGGCGGCGTGCTTGTCGCCCACGCGCTGCGCCATCTCGGCGGAGACGGTCTTCAGTTCCGCCCGTGCCGCTTCCAGCGCCGCCTCCAGCGCCGCCGCCTCGCCCGCCGGGTCGGCCGCCGTCTCGGCATAGCCGGCGGCCTCGGAGCGGAAGCGGTGCAGCACGCCGATGGCGATGCCGGGGCTGGCCGGCAGGCCGGCGATGGCGCCCGCCTCCAGCGGCTCGTCGGCTGCGGCGGCGGGCGCGGCATCGGCGGGGGTGGCCGGGGCCTCGTCGCGGTCGCCCAGCTCGTCGGCGAAGGCGGCGCGCAGCTTCTCCAAAGCCAGCGCCGCCTCGGGGCCGATGGCGCTCAGCGTCATCGCCGCGCCGGGCCCGGCGCCGAGCTGCAACAGGGCGATCATGCTCCTGGCATCGGCCCGGCGGTCGCCATGCATCAGGGTGATGCGGGCGTCGAATCCCTTGGCGAGCTGCGCCAGCAGCTTGGCCGGGCGGGCGTGCATGCCGGCGGCGGCGGGGGCGTGCACCTCGGTGGTCAGCGTCCCGCCCGGTGCCGCTGCGGGAGCCTGGGCGGGAGCGGCATCGGCGGCGGGCAGCGGCGCATCCGGGTCCAGCGCGGCCAGGATCGCCTGCTTGTCGCCGGTGCGGGCCAGCCGGGCGGCCAGCGCCTCCTCGCCCAGCACGTCGGTCAGGCGGCGCAGCACCGCGATGTGCTCATCCCCCTGCGCCGCGATGGCCACCACCAGATGCGCCACATCCTCGCCGTTCCAGCGCACCCCCTCCGGCACCTGCAGCACGGCGATGCCGGTGCGGGCGATCAGCCCGCGGTCGCCCCGCTGCCCGTGCGGAATGGCGATGCCGTTGCCGAGGAAGGTGTCCGCCTCGCCTTCCCGGCGCAGCATGCTGTCGGCATAGGCGGCATCGATGGCGCCGGACTCGACCAGGAGCTGCGCGGCCTCGCGGATCGCAGCCTCCTTGTCGGCGGGCTGGGCGGCGAGGCGGATGCGGTCTGCGGTGAGGATCACGGGCCTGCTGGTTCCTGTCGTCCGGCGGTCGAAATGCGTCGGCCCGCGCGAGGCGGGCCGGGCATAGATTGCAATGCGATCAGGAAAAGGCAATCGGCGGCGGCCTTTCCCGGCCGCCCCCGGTTCAGAACGGG
>NZ_JCACVY010000085.1:0-17980 GCF_058833935.1 Roseomonas sp. TS2
GTGGTCGGCCCCTGCATCCGCCAGGATTCCTACGAGGTGGGGAATGACCTGCGCGACGCCGTGCTGGCGCGCGAGGCGGCCGATTCGCGCTTCTTCGTCGCCGGGCGGCGCGAGGCGCACTGGCAGTTCGACCTCGCCGGCTATTGCGCGGCGCGGCTGGTGGCGGCAAGAACCGGCCGCGTGGCCGTGATCCCGGCCGACACCTGCGCCGAGCCGGACCGCTTCTTCAGCCACCGCCGCCGCACCCTGGCCGGCGAGGGCCCGATCGGCCACCAGCTCTCGGCCATCGCCCTGCCCGCCTGATCCGAACTTCCGGAAGGGCCAACCCCATGCCCTACATGGTGATCTTCCTGCTGCTCCTCGTCCTGACCATGCTGGTGTCCTGCTTTGCGCTGGTCTGAGGGCGCCCGCGCCTGGCTGGCGCCGCTGCTGGCGCCGCTGCTGCTGCTGGCCGCCTGCGCCGACCTGCAGCCCTTCCGGGGCAATCCGGGGGCCGAGGCGCGGCGGCTGGCGCGGCCGCCCGCCTACCGCATCGCCGTGCCCACCCCGACCGAGGCGCTGCTGACCGATGCCGGGGCGGAGCGCTTCGCCGAGACCCTGGCCGAGGCGCTGCGCGCGGCGGAGGTGCCGGCCGCGGCCACGCCCGTGCAGCCGCTGGACTGGCCGCTGGTCGTCACCGCCCGGCGCGAGGGCAGCCGCCTGCTGCCCCGCTACGAGCTGTTCGACGCCGACGGCACCTCGCTCGGCGCCACCGAGGGCGGCCCCGCCCCGCTGCGCGGCTGGGGCATGGAGGAGGAAGCGGTGTTCCGCGAGGTGGCGGCGCGCGACGCCCCCGGCGTGGCCACGCTGCTGGAGGCCGTGGAGGCCTCGCGCAAGGCCAGCGACCCGGCGGCGCTGGCCGGGCGCGGCCCGCTGCGAATCCGCCTGGCCGGCGTGAAGGGCGCGCCGGGCGACGGCAACCGCAGCCTGCGCAACCGCCTGGGCGAGTTCCTCACCCGCCTCGGCTACCTGCCGCAGGACCAGGCGGAGGGCGCCACCTACGCCGTGCAGGCCGAGGTGCAGGCGGTGCCGGCGCCGGGCGACAAGCAGCGCATCGAGCTGCAATGGATCGTCAGCCGGCGCGACGGCTACGAGCTGGGCCGGGTGGTGCAGATCAACGAGGTGCCGCGCGGCTCGCTCAACGGGCTGTGGGGCGACGTGGCCTATGTGGCGGCCGAGCAGGCGGCCAGCGGCATCCGCGAGGTGCTGCAGAACGCCGCCCAGCCGGAGCTGGACGAGGCCACACCGCCGCCGCCACCACCGCCCGAGGCGCACCGGGGCACCAGGGCGGAGGCCGCCCCGGCCCGCTGAGAGGGGCGCGGCGACGGGGTGAGGATTTGCACGCCAGCCATGCCAAAGGCCTGGCGACGATAGACACGAGGCTGTCACGTTGCTACCACGCGGCCCGTTCCTCGCCGGGCCCGACTTTCCCCTGGGTCCGCTGCCCGGAGATGCCGCGCCCCATGAAGATCGTCGCCTGCAACAGCAACCGCCCGCTCGCCGAGGCGGTGGCCGCCGCGCTGAACCTGCCGCTGACACAGGCCTCCATACGCCGCTTCGCGGATATGGAGGTGTTCGTGGAGATCCACGAGAATATCCGCGGCGAGGATGTGTTCGTGGTGCAGAGCACCTCCTACCCCGCCAATGACAACCTGATGGAGCTGCTGATCACGCTGGACGCGCTGAAGCGCAGCTCCGCCCGGCGCGTCACGGCCGTCATCCCCTATTTTGGCTATGCGCGGCAGGACCGGAAGTCCGGCCCCCGCACGCCGATCAGCGCCAAGCTGGTGGCCAACCTCATCACCGAGGCCGGCGCCGACCGCGTGCTGACGCTCGACCTGCATGCCGGGCAGATCCAGGGCTTCTTCGACATCCCGGTGGACAACCTCTTCGCCGCCCCCCTCTTCGCGCGCGACATCCTGGAGCGCTACAAGGGCCGCGATCTGATGGTGGTCAGCCCCGATGTCGGCGGCGTGGTGCGGGCGCGGGCCATCGCCGCCCGGCTGCACACCGACCTCGCCATCATCGACAAGCGCCGCCCCCGCGCCGGCGTCTCCGAGGTGATGAACGTCATCGGCGACGTCGAGGGGCGGGACTGCATCCTGGTGGACGACATCGTCGACTCGGGCGGCACGCTGTGCAACGCGGCGGACGCGCTGCTGAAGAACGGCGCCAAGTCGGTCAGCGTCTATGTGACGCATGGCGTGTTCTCGGGCGGGGCGGTGGCCCGCATCGGCGCCGCCAGCATCGAGCAGATGGTGGTGACGGACAGCATCCAGGCGACCGAGGCGGTGCGCGTCTCCTCCAACATCCGCCAGCTCACCATCGCGCCGCTGCTGGCCGAGGCGATGCGCCGCATCTCCGAGGAAAGCTCGGTCTCCACCCTGTTCAACTGAGCGCGCGGGCGGATTTCACGGTCCGCCCCGCCTCGGCGCCATCCTCGCCCGTGCGCCGAGACCGGCGGGGATGCGCCGGTGCCCGGCCTCCTCGCGCGGGCGCCCTGCCGGCGGCGGCGGAGCGGGCCGGAAATTCACCGGCCCCGGCTTGCGCGCCCGCGCCCTGCCGCCGATCCTCCGGGCCGACCCCGTCCAGAACCGGAACCCGGCCACCATGAAGCTCCACTACTCCCCCGGCGCCTGCTCGCTCGGCATCCATGTCCTGCTCGAGGAGATCGGCCAGCCCTTCGAGGCGGTGCGCTCCCCCATCAAGGAAGGCGCGCTGCAGACGCCCGAGTTCAAGGCGCTGAACCCGAAGGGCAAGGTGCCCACCCTGGTGCGCGACGACGGCTCGGTGCTGACGCAGTACACCGCCATCGCCTTCTGGCTGGCCGCCGGCAACCCCGCCGCCGGCCTGCTGCCGGCCGATGCCGAGGGCCAGGCCCGCGCCCTCGAGGCGATGGACTTCGTCACCGGCACCATCCACCCGCAGGGCTTCTCGCGCCTGTTCAACCAGGCCCGCTTCGCCCCCAGCGAGGCCGACCACCCGAAGGTGAAGGAGCAGGGCACCGCCCTCGCCGCCAAGGGCTTCGCCGACATGGACGCCACCTGGAAGGGGGCCGAGTGGGTGCTGCCCTCCGGCTATTCGGTGGCCGATTCGGCGCTGTTCTTCGTCGAGTTCTGGGCGGTGAAGCGGATGGGCATGACCCTGCCGCCGCGGCTGCAGGCGCATTACGAGCGGATGCTGGCCCGCCCCGCCGTGCAGCGCGCCATGGCCACCGAGGGCCTCGCCTGATGGCCGGGGGCGGCCGCCTCACCCGCGAAGCCTTCTGGTTCCTCCGCCATGGCGAGACGGACTGGAACGCGCGCGGCCTCTCCCAGGGCAATGTGGACATCCCGCTGAACTCCATCGGCATCGCCCAGGCGGAGCGGGCGGCGCAGGCGCTGCTGGAAGGCCAGGCGGGGCGGGAGATCGCCACCATCGTGGCCTCCCCACTCGGCCGCGCGCGGGACACGGCCGAGGCGGTGGCCCGGGCGCTGGGCCTGCCGGTCGAGGTCCACGACGCGCTGCGCGAGGTCTCCTTCGGCGTGCAGGAGGGCCAGCCCATGGCCGGCTGGTTCGACGACTGGGTGGAAGGCCGCTTCACCCCCGAGGGCGCCGAGAGCTTCGCCCAGCTGCGCGACCGCACCGTGGCCGCCATCAACCACTGCCTCTCCCGCCCCGGCCCGGTGCTGGTGGTGGCGCATGGGGCGCTGTGGCGCGCCTTCCGCGCCGAGGCGGGGCTGCCGGCCAATGTGCGCACGCCCAACGCCCTGCCGATGTGGGTGACGCCCCCCGCCGCCGGCGGCGAGGCCTGGGCCTTCGACCCGCTGGCCATGCCCTGAGCGGCGGCGCCGCGGGCGGATTCCGCTGCCAGCGGCGGCGGCGCCGGCGCCGCGGGCGATTCCCCTGCCCGGGACGCCGGCGAATGATTGCCTCCCGGCACCAAATGCCCTATTCCCCGCCCCGCGCTGGCACCCCTGGAGGCCAGCGCAACTGTTTTCGGGCATGGGCCCGGGGGCGGGATTGGGCAGGCGCCCCGGCAAAGCCGGCGCGGCGCCACAGAGCAAGCGGAGCACGGACACATGGTCCAGACCATTCGGATCGAGGCCGAGGCGCGCGAGTTGGCCGGTAAGGGGGCGGCGCGCGCGACTCGGAGGACGGGGCGCGTCCCCGCGGTCATCTACGGCGCGAAGCAGGAGGCGACGCTGCTGTCGCTCGACCCGCGCGACGTGATGAAGGAGCTGCACAAGGGCGGCTGGCAGTCGCACCTCTACGAGGTGGCTGTGAACGGCACGACCGAGCGCTGCCTGATGCGCGACGTGCAGTTCCACCCCGTGAAGGACATCCCCCTGCACGTGGACTTCCAGCGCCTGGCCCCCGGCCAGCTGATCCGCGTGAAGGTGCCGGTGGTGTTCCTGAACGAGGAGAGCGCGCCGGGCATCAAGGAGGGTGGCGTGCTGAACGTCGTCCGCCGCGAGGTCGAGGTGCTGTCCGACCCCGACCAGGTGCCGGACCAGTTCGAGATCGACATGGGCGCCGCCGCCATCGGCGACAGCCTGCGCTGGTCGGACGTGGCGGACGCCAAGGGCACCCAGCCGGTGATCGTCGGCCGTGACTTCGTGGTGGCCACCATCGCGCCGCCGACGGTCGAGGAGGAGGTGGTCGTGGCCGCCCCTGTCGCCGCCGCCCCCGCGCCCGCCAAGGGCAAGGGCGGCAAGGCCGCGCCGAAGAAGTAAGGCAGGGGTTCTGGCGTGCTGCTCTGGGTCGGCCTCGGCAATCCCGAACCGGGTCAGGCGCGGCACCGCCACAACATCGGCTTCATGGCGCTCGACGCCATCGCCCGCCGCCACGGCTTCACGCCGTGGCGGCAGCGCTACAAGGGCCTGCTGGCCGAGGGCAACATTGCCGGCCAGAAGCTGCTGCTGCTGAAGCCGCAGACCTACATGAACCTCTCGGGCGATTCGGTGCAGGCCGCCGCCGCCTTCCACAAGATCCCGCCCGCCAGCGTCACCGCCTTCCACGACGAGCTCGACCTCGCCCCCGGCCGTATCCGGGTGAAGAAGGGTGGCGGCGCCGCCGGGCATAACGGGCTGCGCGACATGGACCGCAAGCTGGGCACGCCGGACTACTGGCGCGTGCGCCTCGGCATCGGCCATCCCGGCATGAAGGAGAAGGTGACCGGCCACGTGCTGGGCAACTTCGCCAAGGTGGACACCTGGCTGGAACCCATGCTGGATGCAGTGGCGGAGGCCGCGCCCCTGCTGGCCAAAGGCGAGCCGGAAGCCTTCATGACCCGCGTGGCCCTGCTGACCCAGGAGAGCTGAGAATGGCGATGGAAGACGCTGCCGCCGACCTGGCCGCCGAGTTCGGCGGCCCCGGCCCGGAGGATCTGGCGAACGGCGCCGCGGCGCTGGCCGCCGGCCTGCTGGCCCAGGCGCACAGCCTGGCGGGCACCGCCGCCGCGCTGGAGACCAGCGACACCGGCCACCAGGGCGCGATCGAGGCCGCCGCCGCCCGCGCCGCCCTGGCGCTGGCCATGGCGCAGGCCGTCTCCGAGGCGGTGGGCCCGGCGCGCGCCGAGCTGATCCGCGCCGCCGCGCATTCGCTTGACGTGTCGCTCGGTGGCGCGGTGACGCAGCTGCGCGCCGCCGCCCTGGCGCTGCCGACGGACGACGCCGCGGCCCGCATCGCCGCCGCCCAGATCGCCGGCGAGATCGCCGCCGCACTGGGCTGAGGCACCCCCCGCGCCCGGGGCGGCGCTTCCGCGCCCTGGGCCAGGGGAGCGGGCTGCGCGGGATCGCGGGCCGCATCGTGGGCCCGGGTTGCCCGAACGGGCGCCGCCGCCCATGCGGCGAAGCCAAGCCGGCCGAGGCCGGCGCCGGCGAATGAGGGCGCCCCTGCACCGCAGGGGCGCGCATACAAAGAGGACCTGACATGGGCTTCAACTGCGGGATCGTCGGCCTGCCGAATGTCGGCAAGTCCACCCTGTTCAACGCGCTGACGCAGACCGCGGCGGCCCAGGCCGCCAACTATCCCTTCTGCACCATCGAGCCGAATGTCGGCCGCGTCGCGGTGCCGGACCGGCGGCTCGACACCATCGCCAGGATCGGCAAGTCGGCCAAGATCGTGCCGACCAGCCTGGAGTTCGTGGACATCGCGGGCCTGGTGCGCGGCGCCTCGCGCGGCGAGGGCCTGGGCAACCAGTTCCTCGGCAACATCCGCGAGACGGATGCCATCGTGCACGTGCTGCGCTGCTTCGAGGATGGCGACGTCACCCATGTCGAGGGCAGCGTGGACCCGATCCGCGACGCCGACACCATCGAGACCGAGCTGATGCTGGCCGACATGGACAGCCTGGAGAAGCGCCAGCTCGGCCTGCAGAAGCGCGCCCGCGGCGGCGACAAGGAGGCGGCCGGCCAGCTCACGCTGATCGAGCCGATCCTGGCCGGGCTGCGCGACGGCCGCCCCGCCCGCGCCTCCATCCCGAAGGGGGAGGAGGAGGCGGCCAAGCGCCTCCAGCTGCTCACCTCCAAGCCGGTGCTCTACGTCTGCAACGTCGAGGAAGGCGCGGCCGGCAGCGGCAACGCGCACAGCGAGAAGGTGTTCGCCCGCGCCGCGGCCGAGGGCGCCAAGGCGGTGGTGGTCTCCGCCGCCATCGAGGCCGAGATCAGCCAGATGGACGCGGCCGACCGGGGCGAGTTCCTGGAGGGGCTGGGCCTGTCCGATTCCGGGCTGGATCGCGTCATCGCCGCCGGCTACGGGCTGCTCGGCCTGCTCACCTACTTCACCGTGGGGCCGAAGGAGGCGCGCGCCTGGACCATCACCCGCGGCATGAAGGCGCCGCAGGCCGCCGGCGTCATCCATGGCGATTTCGAGCGCGGCTTCATCGCCGCCGAGACCATCGCCTATGACGACTACGTGGCGCTTGGCGGCGAGCAGGGCGCCAAGGAAGCCGGCAAGATGCGGGTCGAAGGCAAGGAATACGTCGTCAAGGACGGCGACATCCTGCTGTTCCGCTTCAACGTCTGAGAACGGCGGGGTGGAGTGTCCACCCCGCTTTTTCACTCTATGGTCGTGGAGGGCGGGGCGATAGAGTGGCCCGCCGGCCCTGCACAACCGGCCAATGACAAGGCCGGCGCCCGCCCGTGGATCTGCATCTACCCACCCTGCTCTCTGTTGGCACGCTGCTCAGCCTGACCATCGGGCTGATGTGGCTGGTGCTTTCCTTCGACCGGCACCGGGCGCCGGGGCTGCGGGAATGGGGGCTGGCGGTTCTCGGCGTCGGCCTGTCGGCGCTGCTGGTGGGGTTGCGCGGCCATCTGCCGGACCGTGTCTCGATCGACCTCGGCAATGCGCTGACGCTGCTCTCCCTCGGCCTCGCCTGGATCGGCGTCCGCCGCTTCGACCAGCGCCGCACCCCGTTCTGGCTGATGCTGCTGCCGCTCCTGGCCTGGCTCGGCCTGCGCCAGCTGCCCGGCCTGACCGAGACGCGGGAGATGCGCGTCATCATCATGTCGCTGCTGACGGCGCCGCTGAGCCTCGGCATCGCCTGGGAGTTCTGGCGCGACCGGGCGGAGCACCGCCTGTTCCGCACCCTTCTCAGCTTCAGCTTCGCCCTGCAAGGCGTGCTGGTGCTGCTGCGCGTGCCGGTGGCGCTGGCGCAGCCGGAATGGCACGCCGGCCCCGAGCTGCCGCAGCGCCTGTGGTTCAGCCTGGTGCTGGTGCAGGGCATGCTGCACTGCGTGTTCACCAGCTTCTGCCTGATGGCGCTGTTCCGGGCGCGCGGCGAGCAGCGCGCCCTGGCCGCCTCCGCCGCCGCGCGCGAGGCGGCGGAGGCCTCCAACGCCGCCAAGTCCCGCTTCCTGGCGCGGATGAGCCACGAGCTGCGCACCCCGCTCAACGGCGTGCTCGGCATGGCGCAGATCCTGGGCGCGCGGGACGACCTGCCCGGCCCGGCGCGCGAGGAGGTGGCGGTGATCAACCGCGCCGGCCGCCACCTGCTGGCGCTGGTGAACGACGTGCTGGACCTCGCCCAGGTGGAGGCCGGCCGCCTCACCCTGGCGCGGGAGCCGGTGCCGCTGCGCGCCCTGCTGGAAGGCGCGCTGGAGCTGCTGCGCCCCGAGGCGTCGGGCAAGTCGGTCGCCCTGCGGCTGGAGCTGGAGCCCGGCTGCCCCGAGGCGGTGCTGGGCGATGCGCGGCGGCTGCGGCAGGTGCTGCTGAACCTCGCCGGCAATGCCGTGAAGTTCACCCCCCGGGGCGGCTGGGTGCGGCTCTCGGTACGGGCGGTGGAGGACGGGCTGCGGCTGGAGGTGCTGGACACCGGCCCCGGCATCCCGGCGGCGCAGCGGGCCCAGCTCTTCCGCGACTTCAACCGCCTCACCGCGCTGGAGGCCGAGGGGCATGGCCTCGGCCTCGCCATCACCGATGGGCTGGTGCAGGCCATGGGCGGGCGGATCGGCGTTCTGCCGGGGCCGGAGGGGCGCGGCAGCCTGTTCTGGGCCGAGCTGCCGCTGCCGCCGGCGGCGTTGCCGGCGGCCCCGGCGCAGGCGGGGGCGATGCCGCACATGCTGCCCCTGGCCACGCCGCTGCGCATCCTGGTGGTGGACGACGTGCCGCTGAACCGCATGGTGGCGCAGACCATGCTGCGCCAGGCCGGGCACAGCGTGGCCGAGGCCGCCAGCGGCGAGGCGGCGCTGGCCCACCTGCAGGCTTGCCCGGTCGACCTCGTGCTGCTCGACCTGCAGATGCAGGGCATGGACGGGCTGGAGACCACCCGCCGCATCCGTGCCGAGGAGGCGCGCCGGCCGGGCGGCGGGCGCATCGCCATCCTGGGGCTTTCCGGCACCGATGCCAGGGAGGGATGGCCGGACTGCCTGCAGGCGGGCATGGATGGCTACCTGCCCAAGCCGTTGCAGCGCGAGACCCTGCTGCGGGCGCTGCGCGCCCTGCGCCGCCAGGACGCCCTGCCCGCGCGGGCGGCGGCCCTGGGCTGAGCACGAGGCCGGCGGGCCAGAGCCTTTTCCGTTCGCGCTGGCTCACGGAAAAGGCCCCGGCTCATTGTTTTCATGAGCATCTTCACGCGACCGGGCGAAGCGGCCTGCTGGCGATCCGACCTAGAGCGCCCGGGCGTGCGTGGCGTCCGCCGCCGCGACGGCGCGGAAGCCGTGGCGGGCGTAGAAGGCGGCAGCCGTCTCCGTCTCCGTCCGCAGCCGCAGGGTGTGGAAGTGGCCCTCCGCCAGCCCGAGCAGGCGCCCGACCAGCGCGGAGGCGATGCCGCGGCGGCGGGCGGCCGGGCGGACATAGAGGTGCCGCAGCCGCCCGGTTCCCGCATCCGCCGCATAGGGGTCGCGGTTGAGGCCGCACACCGCCAGCAGGACGCCCGCCTCGCAGGCGCCCAGCAGCGCCTCGCCGGGGCCGTCGAAGCGGTTCGTCCGCTCCTGCCATTCCCGCGCCAGCCGGCCGATGAAGCGGAAGCCCTCGGCGGCGGCTTCGGCCCGCAGCGCCTCCAGCCCGGGCGGAAGGTCCGGCAGCCGGAGGATGCAGGGCGCCGCGCTCATGCCGGCCGCCTCCTGCTTCACCCCGCCCCATCCTTCCCCGCCTCTTCCTGGCGGGCGCCGTCGAGCAGGGCGCGGCGGCGCGCCTCGGCCTCCGCCTCGCGCGCGCGCTCGGCCGGGGTGCGGCCGAACTTCACCCGGTTGGCGGCGGCCTGCTTCGCCTCGGCGGCGCGGGCGGCGGCCTTCCTGTGCCGGTTCAGGTTGACGATCTCTGCCATCGGCCGAGGATAGACCGCCCCGCCCACAGGAGGAATGCGCCCATGCAGATCGAACTCACCGCCGCCGACGGCCACCGCCTCTCCGCCTGGTGCACGGGGCCGGAGGATGCACGGCAGGCGCTCGTCGTCGTGCAGGAGATCTTCGGCGTGAACCGCCACATGCGGCACGTGGCCGAGGGCTTCGCGCGGCAGGGCTTCCGCGTCGTCTGCCCGGCGCTGTTCGACCGCGCCGAGCGCGGCGCCGAACTCGGCTACGCGCCGGAGGACGTGCAGCGCGGCCTCGCCCTGCGCGGCGCCATCGACCCGGCCGACACGCTGCGCGACATCGAGGCCGCCGCCGCCGCCCTGCCCCAGGGCGCCGCGCGCGGCATCATCGGCTATTGCTGGGGCGGCACCGTCGCCTGGCACGGCGCCACCCGCAGCCGCGCCTTCCAGGCGGCCATCGGCTACTATGGCGGCGGCATCGCCGCGGCGCGGGAGGAGGTGCCCCACTGCCCGGTGCAGCTGCATTTCGGCGAGGCGGACAAGGGCATCCCGCTCACCGACGTGGAGGCCATCCGCGCCGCCCGGCCGGAGGTGGAGGTGTTCGTCTACCCCGGCGCGCAGCACGGCTTCGCCTGCGAGGAACGCGCCTCCTACAACCCGGCCGATACCATCCTGGCGGAGCAGCGGAGCCTGGGGTTCTTTGCGAAGCATCTGAAATAGAAAAAGGCCGGGGGAAGGAATTCCCTCGGACCCCCATCTTCTTTCTGCAAGTTTACTCGGCAGGGGCTGGCGCGGCTTGCCACAGCTCGGGGCGCAGCTCCTCCCGGCGGTCGGGGAAGAACAGGGCGCAGAGCAGCGTCACGCCGGAGAAGCCGGCCAGCACCAGCAGCGCCATGTCGAGCCGCCCCGTCGCCTCGTGCAGCAGGCCGATCAGCGGCGAGGCGGCGGCGGCGCCGAGGAAGCCCACGAAGAAGCGGATGGAATACAGCCGCACCCGCAGCGGCGGCGCGATGTAGCGCGCCGTCATCGTCTCGTTCACCGTCACCTGGCCGAAGATCGAGGCCGCCAGCGCCGCCGCCAGCGGCAGCACCCACCAGCCCTCGGCGAAGGAGAGCGCCAGCATCGCCGGCACCTGCACCAGCGCCATCGGCAGGAAGACGCGCTTCAGCGTCATCCGGTCGATCATCCGCCCCACGGTGAACTGCGTCAGCCCGCCGCAGATCGTCACGATGAAGGCCAGCGCGCCGATCACCGGCAGCAGGTCCGGGCTGCCGGCCAGCCGCTCCTCCATCAGCTTCGGCAGCAGCAGGGTGAAGGCGTTGAACACCAGCCCCGACACGGCGGCGATGGAGAGCAGCACCACCACCGCCCGCCGCACCACCGCCGGCGGAATGGCGGGGAACGGCTTCGCCGCGCCGCGCGCCGTGGCCATGTCGATGGCCGGCTCGCGCGCATACAGCACGCCCACCGCCACGCAGAGCAGTCCCGGCACCAGGAAGGCCCAGCGCCAGCCGAGGGTGGCCACCAGGAAGGCCGTCAGCACCGGCGCCGTCGCCACGCCGAGATTGCCGAACACCCCGTTCAGCCCGACCGCGCGCCCCACCTTCTCGCCCGCCGCCTCCACCAGCATGGCGGTGCCGACGGGGTGGTAGATGGCCGAGAAGGCGCCCATGCCGGCCAGCGCCACCGCCATCCACAGCGGCGAGGGGGCGAGCCCCGCCAGCGCCATGCAGCCCCCCGTGCCGAGGAAGAAGGCCAGCATCAGGGCGCGCCGCCCGAAGCGCGTGGCCAGCCAGCCCATCGGCAGCGAGCCCACGCCGTAGAGCACGAACATACCGGTGCCGAGCGCCAGGATCGGGCCGTACTCGGTGCCGAAGCGCCCCGGCTCCTGCTGCACCAGCCCCAGCACGGCGGTGGCCAGGATTAGCAGGCTGAAATGGGTGGCGCTGTGCGCCGCGTTGATGAAGGCGATCTGCCGCGTGGCGGGGTGCAGGGACATGGCGTTGGCGTTCCGGTCTTGCCGTTCTTGCCCGGAAGGATAGCCTGGCTGGAAACCGACATCCGGCCAGATCATGTCGCCAAGCCGCCAAATGCCCACCTACATCATCCCCTCACGCGACCTGCCGCAGGACGCGGTGGACCGCCCGCTGGCCGGCTTCCGGCGCGACTATGCCGATGGCGGCCGCACCCCGCGCCATGCCCATCGCCGCGTGCAGCTCATCTATGCCAGCCAGGGCGTCATGCGCATCACCACGGACGCGGCGGGCTATGTCGTGCCGGCGGGCCGCGCGCTGTGGGTGCCGGCCGGGCTGCCGCACGCCGTGGCCACGCAGGGCGTGGTGGCGATGCGCGCGCTGTTCCTGCGCGAGGACGCGGCGCGGCACGGCCCGCCCGGCGTGGCGGTGCTGGCCGTCTCGCCCCTGCTGCGGGAGCTGATCCTGGCCGCCTGCGAGGAGCCGCCCGAATGGGACCCGGAGGGCCGCGCCGGCCACCTCGCCGCGCTGATCCTGGACGAGATCCGCCGCGCCCCCACCCTGCCGCTCGGCGTGCCGCAGCCGCGCGACCCGCGCCTGCTGCGCCTGGCCGAGGCGCTGCACGCCCGCCCCGACAGCGGCCTGACCCTGGAAGGCTGGGCCGCCGAGGTAGGCGCCAGTGCCCGCACCCTCTCCCGCCTGTTCCGCGCCGAGACGGGGATGAGCTTCGGCGCCTGGCGGCAGCACTGGCGCCTGGCCGAGGCGGCGGCGCTGCTGGCGCGCGGCGTGCCGCCGGCCCGCGCCGCAGCGCTGGTGGGCTATGCCAGCGCGCCGGCCTTCGGCGCCGCCTACCGCGCCGCCTTCGGCGTCACGCCCGGCCAGGCGGGGAAAGGGGCGCGGCGGAAGGAGGCCGGGCCGGCGGTGCCGCCACCCCTCGGCGGGGCGGAACGGGAGCAGCCTGGACAGGAGCAGCCGGCCAGTGCCGCGCCATCGCCGCGGCCGCGTCGCCGGCCTGCCCGGTGAGCAGGCGGTACCGGGGGAAACCGTAGGAACAGGCCGGTGGACAGCTCCTCCGTGGCACCCGCCGCTAGCCGGCCTGCCGCTCCGGGCGACCACCCAGGTGATCGCCCCGCTGGCGCCGCCCCGCGCGGCACCGGAAAAGCGCGGCTCCTGCCGCATTCCACCTTCCGCCGGAGGCGGATTGCGGCAATCTCCCGCGCCATGCGCTGTCTCCCGCCGCTGCTCGCCACCTTCCTCGCCGCCCTCCTGGCCACTCCCGCCGCCCTGCCGGTGGCGGCGCAGGACCTGCCGCTGCATGGCGGGCCGGTGCGCGCCCTGGCCATGGCGGCCGATGGCGGCCGCATCGCCTCGGGCGGGTTCGACCAGGCGGTGATGCTCTGGCCGCCGGACCTCTCCCGCCCGCTCTCCGTCACCCGCTGGCACGGGCAGGCGGTGCAGGCGCTGGCGGCGCTGCCGGGCGGCGGCTTCGCCAGCGGCGGCGCCGATGGCCGCATCGCCCTCTGGCCCGCCGCGGGCGGCGCCGACCCCGCCCGCGTGCTGGAAGGGCATGGCAGCGCCATCGCCGCCCTGGCCGCGCGCGGGGCCTGGCTCCTCTCCGCCAGCTGGGACGGCACGGCGCGGCTCTGGCCGCTGGCCGGCGGCGCGCCGCGCGTGCTGGAGGGCCATGAAGGGCAGGTGACGGGCGCCGCCTTCCGCGCCGATGGCCTGCCGGTGACGGCGGGCGCCGACGGCACGCTGCGCGGCTGGCCCGCCGATGGCCCGCCCCGGCTGCTGGCCACCTATGGCCTGCCGCAGACCGCCCTGCTCGCCCTGCCCGACGGCACCCTGGCCAGCGCCGGGGTGGATGGTGCCATCCGCCTGCTCGGCCCCGCCGGGCGGGAGCGGCGGCTGCAGGCCGGCTCCTCCCCCCTCGCGGCCCTGGCCGCCACGCCGGATGGCGCGCTGCTGGCCGCCGCCGGGCCGGGGGGCGGCGTCTTCGTCTGGTCGCTGCCGGAAGGGCGGCTGCGGCACAGCCTGCCCTCGGCGGGGCAGCCCGTCTGGGCGCTGGCCTTCGCGCCCGACGGCACCCGCCTCTACGCCGCCGGCGCCGACCGCCGCCTGCGCGCCTTCGACATGGCGAGCGGCGCGGCCCTCGGCGCCGAGCCCGCCCCGCCGCCCGAGCGCGTGGCGGGGCTCGACCTGCACGGCGCCCGCGTGTTCCGCGCCTGCGGTGCCTGCCACAGCCTGACGGCGCCGCCCGAGGGGCAGGCGGACCTGAAGGCGGGGCCCCACCTGGCCGGGCTGTTCGGCCGCCGCATGGGCAGCATCGCCGGCTATGCGTATTCCGAGCGCCTGTCCCGTGGCGACATCGTCTGGACGAAGGAGACGGTGGCCGATCTCTTCACCCGCGGCCCCGACGTGGTGACGCCGGGGACGCGGATGCCGGTGCAGACCATCGGCGATGACGACGACATGGCGGCGCTGCTGCGCTTCCTCGAACAGGCGACGAAGGACTGAACCCATGCATGACCCCGTGCGCGCCGCGATCCAGGACGAGCCCGGCGCCGCGATCGGTGCCGCCGGCTATGTCGCCCTGCCCGCCGAGGCGGCGCGGGCGCTGTTCGATCCCGAGGGCACCGCGCTCTCCGGCCCGGCCTGGGCCGAGTTCGCGCGGAGCTGGGAAGCGCTGGAGCCAGACGCCCACATGGCCGATGGCGGCCGCTACCGGCTGCGCCGCCACGCCGTGTTCCGCCTGCGCGCGGGCGACCCGGCGCTGGCGCGCGCGCCGCACCAGCCGCACTACCAGGGGCTGGAGTTCAACGCGCTCAATGGCGGGGTGCAGCGCTGGTTCGCGCCGGTGACGGAGGCGGCCGCCGCCAGCCCCGCCTTGGCGGCGCTGCTGCGCGGCGCCCGCGCGGTGTTCGACGGCGTGGTGCCGGGGCGGGACTGGCATGTGGAGATGCACCAGTTCCGCATCCAGGCCCGGCCCGACGAGGCCGGCAAGCCGACGCCCGAGGGCATGCACCGCGACGGCGTGGACTATGTGCTGGTGGCGCTGATCGGCCGCGAGAACGTGGCGGGCGGCGAGACCGGCATCCGCGTGGACGGCCAGCCGGGCGAACAGAGCTTCACCCTCTCCGCCCCGCTCGACACGGTGCTGCTGGACGACCACCGCGTCTGGCACGGCGTGACGCCGATCGCGCCGCTCGACCCGGCGCGGCCGGGGCACCGGGACGTGCTGGTGCTGACCTTCCGGGCGGCCTGATCCGGCAGAAAGAAGATGGGGGCCTGGGGGAATTCCTTCCCCCGGCCTTGCCTACTTCCGCGCCAGCTCCCGCTCGACGACGCGGGCGAAGAACCCGGCGCCGACCGGCAGCAGGTTGTCGTTGAAGTCGTAGGTCGGGTGGTGGACGGGGTTGCTCCCCTTCCCCCCCGCTTCCGCCTGGCCGACGAACAGGAAGGCGCCCGGCCGCTTCTCCAGCATGAAGGAGAAGTCCTCGCCGCCCATGATCGGCAGCCCCTCGCGGATCACCTTCGCCTCGCCGGAGATCTCGGCGGCGGCGTCGGCGGCGCGGGTGGCCTCGGCGGCGTGGTTGATGGTGGGCGGGTAGCGGCGGTGGTAGCGCACCACGGCCTCGGCGCCATGCGCGCGGGCGGTGATGGTGGCGATGTCGGAAATTGCCTGCTCCACCGCGTCCCGCACCTCGGGCAGCAGGGTGCGCACCGTGCCGCGCAGCACCGCCTCGTCGGGGATGACGTTGTCGGCGCTGCCGGCGTGGAACTGGGTGATGGAGACCACCGCGCTGCCGAGCGGGTCCGTCCGGCGGCTGACGATGGATTGCAGCCCGCTCACCACATGCACGCCGACCAGCAGCGGATCGACCGAGAGGTGCGGCAGCGCGCCGTGCCCGCCCTTGCCGCGAATGACGATCTCCACCGTGTCCGACGCCGCCAGGATGACGCCGGGCAGCGCGCGGAAGGTGCCGAGCGGCATGTGCGGGTCGTTGTGGATGCCGTAGACGGCATCGCACGGGAAGCGGTCGAACAGCCCGTCCTCGATCATCGCCTTGGCGCCGGCCAGCCCTTCCTCGGCGGGCTGGAAGATGAAGTGGACGGTACCGGCGAAGTTCCGCGTCTCGGCGAGATACTTGGCGGCGCCGAGCAGCATGGCGGTGTGGCCGTCATGGCCGCAGGCGTGCATCGCGCCGGGATTCTGGCTGCGGTATTCGAAGCCGTTGGCCTCGGGCATCGGCAGCGCGTCCATGTCGGCGCGGAGCCCGATGCTGCCGCCCTCCCCGCCATTGCCCTTCAGCACGCCGACGAGGCCGGTCCTGCCGAGGCCGCGATGCACCTCGATGCCCCAGCCCGCCAGCTTCTCGGCCACGATGTCGCTGGTGCGCCGCTCCTCGAAGCCGAGTTCGGGATGGGTGTGGAAGTCCCGGCGCCACGCGGTCATCTCGGGCAGGAAGTCGGCGATGCGGTTGGGGATGGGCATGGGGCGGTGTCCTCGCTCGGAATCAGTATTTTAAGTTTTAAAGTAAAGAATCTTCTTTTTCTGGAGAAAAAGAAGCAAAAAGATTTTTATCAGTTTGGCGTCACGCTCTCGGCCAGCGCCCCGCCGACAGATAAAAGTTTTTTGGTTCTTTTTTCCAAAAAAGAACCCTTCCTTTCAGCCGCCACGCGCCCGGTCGGGGTCCACGGCGCGCAGCACGTATTCGTCGATGTTCGGCGCATACTCCCGCCACAGCGCCTCCAGCGCGCCGATCGGGTCCGCGTCGCGGTCGATGCGGAGGTCGGCGTAGGGGAAGCTCTCCTCGGCCACCATCAGCAGCGTGGCGCTGACCAGGGGGCGGCCCTCGCCGCCCGCCGCCTCGCCGGCCTTCAGCGCGTCGATCAGGCGGTCGCCGAGCGGCGCCTCGGGGTGGGCCAGGAAGGCTTCCACCATCGCCTGCGGCACCTGGTCGCTGGCCAGGATGTTGCCGATGGCCACGCAGTCGGCGCCATGCGCGTGGTTGTGCGCGGGCTTCACCCGGGCGCCGTGGAAATGCGCGGTGCGGCCGGCGCGGTCGATGGCGGCGAACTGGCGCCAGCCATGGTCGGGGGTGCTGGCCTCCAGCGCCGCCACCGTCTCCTGCGCGGTGCAGCCGCTGCGGAGCAGCTCGACGCCGCGCGGGCCGAGGCGGGGGTCGGTGCGGTGCTGCGTCAGCACGCCGCCAATGCCGGCGGCCAGGAAGGGCACGCGGGCGCCGATGCACAGGCCGGAGGTGGTGGCCACGGCGCCGAACTGGCCGGTGCGCGCGCAACGGCCGATCAGGGAAAAGGTCATGGCCGCGCATTCAACGGGCGAAGCACCCGCTTGTCCATCCGGGGGCGGCGCTTTGTCGTGGCGCCACGGGCCGGGGCGGCGTATAAACTCACGATTTCGTGATAATACTTTAAGGGTGGTTTACGCATGGCCCTCCGCCGGGCGGGGCTGCTGCTGCTGGCGCTGCTCCTCCCGCCGGTGGGCACCGGACGGGCCGAGGAGATTCCGGCCACCGGCGGCAATTACGGCGGCGCCGGGCTGATCGAGACGCGCAACGCCCGCTTCCGCGAGGATGGCACGCTGGAGGCCGGCACGGCGCTGCGCCACCAGCGGCGCTTCTGGTTCGTCAACTTCCAGGCCCTGCCCTTTCTGGAGACCACCTTCCGCCTGACCGAGCGCCTGGACGGCACGACGGGGCGCGGCATGACCACCGACCGCGCCTTCGACCTCAAGCTGCGCCTGCTGCAGGAGAGCGACACCACCCCTGCCGTGGCGATCGGCTTCCAGGACATCATCGGCACCGGGATCTACGCGGGCGAGTACATCGTCGCCTCCAAGCGCTGGCACGGCTTCGACCTCTCGGCCGGGCTGGGCTGGGGGCGCGCGGGCTCGGGCGGCGAGTGGACCAGCCCGCTGGCGCTGCTGGACGACCGCTTCCGCGACCGCCCGCGCGATGTGGGGCGCGGCGGCACGCTGCGGCGCAACTGGTTCCGTGGCGCGGATGTGGCGCCCTTCGCCGGGGTGGAATGGTCGGTGCCGGCGCTGGAGACGCCCTGGGGGCCGGTGGAGGGGCTGCGCGCCAAGCTGGAATGGAGCGGCGACGCGCTGCGTGACGAGCGCGGCGGCTACCCCGCCCGCCGCACCGGACTGCGCGGCGAGGCGGCATCCCGCGTCAATCTCGGCCTGCAATGGTCGAACGACTGGCTT
>NZ_JCACVY010000086.1:0-17958 GCF_058833935.1 Roseomonas sp. TS2
CTTTCCCCAACGAAAACATGCGGGGGGAAGTATGATGACCCGACGTCTGATGAATTGGGCGGCCGCGGCCGCGGTGGCGCTGCTGGGCTGGACCTCCACGCCCAGCCAGGCGCAGGAATGGCGCGGCTGGAACATCCACCCGCCGGACTACCCCGTCTCCAAGGGCATGGACCGCTTCACCGAGCTGGTGGCCCAGCGCAGCAACAACCGCATCCGGATGAAGACCTTCCATTCGGCGCAGCTCGGCCAGCAGGACGAGGCGATCCAGCAGATGCGGCTGGGCTCGATCGACTTCGCCGAGTTCAACATGAGCGGGCTGAACAACATCGTCCCCAGCACCCAGGTGCTGACGCTGCCCTTCCTGTTCCGCTCCGTGGCGCACCAGCACACGGTGGTGGACGGCCCGATCGGCGACACGGTGGCCGAGGACCTCGCCAATGCCGGCATCGTGCCGCTGGCCTGGTACGACGCCGGCGCGCGCAGCATGTACACCATCCGCCCGGTGAAGGTGCCGGCCGACCTGCGCGGCATGAAGATCCGCGTGCAGACCTCGGATCTGTGGATCGACATCATCAAGGCGCTGGGCGCCAACGCGACGCCGCTGCCCTTCGGCGAGGTGTACACCTCGCTGCAGTCCGGCGTCATCGACGGCGCCGAGAACAACTGGCCCTCCTACGAGAGCACCCGCCACTTCGAGGTGGCCAAGTACTTCGCCACCACCGAGCACTCCAACGTGCCGGAGGTGCTGGCGGTCTCCTCCCTGCGCTGGCGCCGGCTGAACCAGGCCGACAAGGACATGCTCCGCGCCGCCGCCCGCGAATCGGCGCAGTACCAGCGCCAGCTCTGGGCGGAGCGCGAGCGGGTGAGCCGGGAGAAGGTGATCGCCGGCGGCGCGCAGGTGACCGACATCACCGACCGCGGCCCGTGGCAGCAGCTGATGGAGCCGGTCTACAAGAAGTACGCGACCGACCCGCGCATGGCTGACCTGGTCCGCCGCATCCGCGAGACGCCCTGACAGGCCGGGGCGCGGCATCCCACCGGGTGCCGCGCCCTTTTTCCATCCGCGCCATGCAGGGAGCCCCGCCGCGATGGCAGCCTTCTCGCGCCTGCTCGATATTCTCGCCCGCATCGTCATCGTCCTGGCCTCCGCCGCCATGGTGCTGCTGGTGGCCATCACCGGCTGGATGGTGTTCGGCCGCTACGTGCTGAACGACACGCCCACCTGGGTGGAGCGGGCCGCCGTCCTCATCGTCCTTGGCATCGTGCTGCCGGTCGCCGCCGTGGGGGTGCGCGAGCGCTTCCACCTCTCCGTCCTTGGCTTCCGCGACGCGCTGCCGGCGCCGGCACGCTGGGCGGCGGAGCTGGCCTCCGACGTTGTCGTCGGCCTGTTCGGCCTCGCCATGGCCTGGTGGTCCTGGGAGCTGGTGGCGACCAGCCAGGGCATCCGCATCCCGCTGCTCGGCATCAGCCAGATCTGGACCTACCTGCCGCTGACCCTCTGCGGCGCGCTCATCACCCTGTTCTCAGTCGAGCAGGTCCTGCTCGCGCTGCGGCACCGCCATACCGAGCGGCACGCCGCCCTGCCGCTGGAGTAGCCCCGCGTGGAAATCGGCCTGATCCTTCTCTTCCTCGTCTTCTTCGCCGGCATCGTCATGGGGGTGCCGGTGGCCTTCACGCTGGGCCTCGCCGCGCTGGCCGGCTTCCTGTGGGAGGGCATCAGCCCCGCCGTGGTGTTCCAGCAGATGACGTCGGGGATGAGCATGTTCTCCCTGCTCGCTATCCCGTTCTTCATCTTCGCCGGCGAGATCATGATGCATGGCGGCATCGCCCGGCGGCTGATCGCTGTGGCGGCCGGGCTGGTGGGCTGGATGCGCGGCGGGCTCGGCCTGGTGAACGTCGCCGCCTCCATGCTGTTCGGCGGCATCTCCGGCTCGGCGGTGGCCGACGCCTCGGCGCTCGGCACCGTGCTGATCCCGGCGATGAAGCAGAAGGGCTACGACACCGACTACGCGGTGAACGTGACGGTCACGGCCTCGATCGCCGGCATCATGATCCCGCCCAGCCACAACATGATCCTCTACAGCCTGGCGGCGGGGGGCGGCATCTCGGTCTCGGCGCTGTTCTTCGCCGGCATCGTGCCGGGCGTCATCATGTGCGCCTGCCTCGCGGTTGCCGCCTATGTGCTGGCGGTGCGGCGCGGCTACCCGGCCGAGCAGTGGCAGGGCTTCCGCCACCTGCTGATGACCTTCCTCGACGCCCTGCCGGGGCTGATGACCGGCGTCATCATCCTGGGCGGCGTGCTGGGCGGCGTGTTCACCGTCACCGAATCGGCCGCCTTCGGCGCCATCTGGGCGGTGCTGGCCACGCTGATCGTCTATCGCGGCCTGACCTGGGAAACCTTCAAGATCGCCCTCGCCGCCTCGGTGCGCACCACCGCCGTGGTGCTGCTGCTGGTGGGCACCGCCACGGCCTTCGCCTACCTGCTCGCCCTCTACGGCTTCGCCGACATGCTGACGCGCGGGATGCTGGCGATCAGCGACAACCCCATCGTCATCCTGCTGCTGATCAACGTGGCGCTGCTGCTGCTCGGCTGCGTCATGGACATGGCGGCGCTGATCCTGATCACCACGCCCATCTTCCTGCCCGTGGTGCAGGCGCTGGGCATGGACCCGGTGCAGTTCGGCATGGTGGTGATGATGAATCTCGGCCTCGGCCTCACCACGCCGCCGGTCGGCGCGGTGCTGTTCGTCGGCTGCGCCATCGGCAAGATCCGCATCGAGCAGACAATGAAGGGCATCTGGCCGTTCTATGGCGCCATCCTGGTGGCGCTGGCCTTGACCACCTACTGGCCCGCTGTTTCCCTCACCCTGCCGCGCCTGCTGCTCGGCTACGGCCAGTGACGCGCGGCCGTTGAATTCCTGAGGACCGCAACCCGATGACCGCTTCGCAAAAGCCCGTCCTGCTGACCGGCGCCTCCGGCAATCTCGGCCGCATGCTGGCGGCCGAGCTGTCGGCGCGCGGCCACAGCCTGGTGCTGACCGACATCAAGCCCTTCCCCGACCCCCTGCCGGAAGGGGCCAGGTTCACCACCGTGGATCTCGGCGACGGGCTGGCGATGATGCGCATCGCCGAGGGCTGCCAGGCGATCCTGCATTTCGGCGGCATCTCGATCGACCGGCCCTTCGAGGAGGTGCTGGACCCCAACATCCGCGGCCTCTACCACGTCTACGAGGCGGCGCGGCGCGAGGGGGCGCGGGTGCTGTTCGCCAGCTCCAACCACAGCATCGGCTTCCATGAGCGCCCCTCGGGCAACGCCGCGAAGCTGGATGCCGACTGCGCCTTCCGCCCCGACAGCTTCTACGGCCTCTCCAAGGCCTATGGCGAGCTGATGGGCCGGCTCTACTGGGACAAGCACGGGGTGGAGAACCTCAACGTCCGCATCGGCTCCTGCTTCCCCGAGCCGGTGGATGCCCGGATGCTCTCCACCTGGCTCTCCTTCGCCGACCTGGCGCGGCTCTGCGCCGACTTCATCGCGGCGCCGAAGGTCGGCCATGCCGTGATCTGGGGCGCCAGCGACAACCCCGCCACCTACTGGGGCGCCGACCACCGCGACCGCATCGGCTGGCAGCCGCAGGACAGCGCCGAGGCGTTCCGCGAGCAGGTGGGCGGCAAGGTCTCCGACAACCCGGTGACCGAGCGCTACCAGGGCGGCGCCTACTGCGCCAGCGACTACAGCCGCGCCGGGCCCAGCCCGCGCGAGACCTTCGCCCTGGACTGACCGGCCCCGCCCCGGTCTGGCGCGCGGGGCGGGGGAGGCCTATCCTTCCCCCGCCGCACCGCCAAGGAAGCTTCCATGCGCCTCGAATCCGGTCCCTGGCGGGCCGAGCTGAGCCCGGAGGAGGGCGCCGCCTTCGTCGCGCTGGAGCATGAAGGGCGCCCCATCCTGGCGCCGCTCGCCGGCCGCGACCCCAATTCCACCCCGGCCGGCGCCTTCTGGATGCTGCCCTGGACCAACCGCCTCGATGGCGGCCGCTTCCCCTGGGCCGGCGCCACCCACGTCTTTCCGCTGACCCATCCGCAGGAGGGCAACGCGCTGCACGGCCTCTCGCGCCTCGCGCCCTGGCAGGTGGAGGAGCAGGGCGCGGCGGTGGCGGTGCTGACCCAGTCCCTTGCCCGCGGGCCGTTCCACTACCACGCCCGGCTGCGCGTGGCGCTGGGGCCGGAAGGGCTGCGCCTGGCCATGACGGTGCGCAACGCCGGCACCGCGCCCTGCCCGATGGGCTTCGGCTGGCACCCCTGGTTCGCGCGGCCGCCCGGCTGCACCCTCCGCTTCGCCGCGCGCGCCACCTTCCTGCGCGATGCGCGCAAGCTGCCCGTCGCCGCGCAGGACAGCGCCGGGCTGGAGGGCGGCGAGCTGGACTGGCTCGGCACCGACGCGCATTTCGCCGGCTGGGACGGGCTGGCCGAGCTGCGCCGCCCGGACATGGCGCTGACGCTGCGCGCCAGCGGCGACTGGGCGCGCAACCTGCAATTCTACGCGCCCGCCGACCATCCGGTGCTCTGCCTGGAGCCGGTGAGCCATGTGCCGGATGTCATCAACCGCCCCTTCCTGGCCCCGCACGGCGCCATGCGCGTGCTGGCGCCCGGCGAGGCGCTGGAGGGGCTGATCACCCTCTCGGTGGCGCCGGCCTGAGAGGCGGGCCGCCAGGCCGTTGCCTTTCCGCCCCGCCGCGTCATGCTGCGCGCCATGCCGAACGCGCTTGTCCTCGGGGCCGGGATCATGGGCCTCTCCGCCGCCTGGGGCCTGTCCCGGGCGGGCTGGTCCGTCACCGTGGTGGAGCAGGATGACTGCCCCAACCCGCGCGGCGCCAGCGTCGACGACCACCGCCTGATCCGCCACGCCTATGGCGCCGAGCGCGGCTACATGCGGATGGTGGACGCCGCCTACGCCGCCTGGGACCGGCTCTGGGCCGATCTCGGCGAGACGCTGCACGTGCCGACCGGCGTATTGGCCCTGGGCGGGGAAGGCGGCGGCGAACCCGGCCCCGGCTGGCTGGCCGAGAGCCGCGCCGCCCTGGCCGCCGACGGCCATGCCTTCACCGATCTCGACCCCGCCGCGCTGGAGCGGCGCTTCCCCATGCTCTCCGCGGCGGGGGTGGGGGAGGCTTTCCACATGGCGCCGGGCGGCGTGCTGCTGGCGCGGCGCATCGTGGCGGCGCTGGCGGCGCATCTGGCGGCGCGCGGCGTCGCCTTCCGCCGCGCCCGCGCGCGTTCGGCCGACCCGGAACGCGCCACCCTGGCGCTGGAGGACGGCACCACCCTGGGCGGAGACCTGCTGGTGGTGGCCGCCGGCCCCTGGGCGCCGCGCTTCCTGCCCGGCCTCGCCGCGCGCGTCACGCCCTCGCGGCAGATCGTCGTCTATCTGGAGCCGCCGCCGGAGCACCGCGCCGCCTGGGCCGCCGCGCCGATGCTGCTCGACCTCTCCGAGCGGGGCGGCTTCTACGCCGTGCCGCCGGTGGCGGGCACGGCGCTGAAGATCGGCGACCACCGCTTCTCCCGCCAGGGCGACGCCGACGACCCGCGCGAGGCCAGCCCGGCCGAGGCGGAGGCCATCCTCGCCCTGGCCCGCCCCCGGCTGCGCGGCGCGGCGGGCTACCGCGTGCTCGGCGCCCGCGCCTGCTACTACGACGTGGAGCCAGAGGAACGCTTCCTGCTGGAGCCGATCGGGCCGCGGGCGCTGGTGATGAGCGGCTTCTCCGGCCATGGCTTCAAGTTCGGCCCGCTGCTGGGGCTGGCGGTGGCGGGCGAGGACCGGATGCGCCGCGCCGCCTGGGCCGCCGGCCATGCGGAGGACGCGGCTGTCATGGAAGGGTCACGCGGCAGCGCCTGAGGCGGCCGCTAGGGTCCGCGCATCCTCCATGCGCGGATTCCCACCATGCGACGCCTTCTGCTCACCTGCGGCCTGCTGCTTCCCGTCCTCGCCGCCCCCGCCCTCGCGGCGCCCGAGATCACCATGCTGGAGAGCGACGACCCGGCGCTGCGCCTCGGCCGCCACACCTTCCCGGGTGGCCGGGCGCTGGAGCTCTCGGTGGGCATCGGCAGCGCCGCCCACCACCGCCCGGGCGACCCGGCGGACATCCTCTACACCCTCTCCGACCGTGGCCCGAACATCGCCTGCGCCGATGCCGAGCCGGTCACCGGCCTGAAGCCGGAGGCGATCTGCGCCGAGGACCGGCGCGGCCGCCTCTACCCGGTGCCGCGCTACGCCCCCACCCTCTACGGCGTGCAGCTCCTGCCCGCCGAGAAGCGCTTCCGCCTCTTCGAGGCCATCGCGCTGAAGCGGCCCGACGGCCGGCCCGTCAGCGGCCTGACCAACCCGCTGCCCGGCCGCACCGAGACGCCGCTGGACGGCACCGGCCGCACCCTGCCGCACGACCCCGCCGCCATCGACGCCGAGGGGCTGCTGCGCCTGCCCGATGGCCGCTTCTGGGTGGGCGAGGAGAACGGCCCCTCGCTGGTCGAGGTGGCGGCCGATGGCCGCATCCTGCGCCGCGTCGTCCCCGCCGGCACGGAGGGCGAGTTCGCCGGCGCGGGCTACCGCATCGAGCCCGGCCTGCCGGCCATCCTGGCCCGGCGCCAGTCCAACCGCGGCATCGAGAGCATGGCCGGCACGCCGGACGGCGCCACCCTCTACGCCATCCTGCAGAACCCGCTGGCCAACCCGGACGCCGCCGCCTACCGCGCCGCGCGCAACACCCGGCTGCTCCGCTTCGACCCCGCCGCCGGGCGGGTGACGGGCGAATGGGTCTACCAGCTCGACGACCCGCGCAGCTTCCGCAACGATCCCTCCGAGCGGCAGAGCGACCCGCGCATCTCCGAGCTGGCCTGGCTCGGGCCCGAGCGGCTGCTGGTGCTGGAGCGCACCGAGCGCACCACCAAGCTCTACGAGGTGCGGCTGGACCGGGGTGCCACCGACATCGCCGGCACCGCCTGGGACGACGCGGCCACCCGCCCCAGCCTGGAGCAGCGCAACGACCTCCCGGGCAACGACTTCTCGGGCACCGGCCTCTCGGGCACCGGCCTCGTGCCGCTGGCCAAGCGGCTGGTGCTGGACAGCGCCGACCACCCCGAGCTGCCCGGCAAGATCGAGGGCATCGCCATCCTGCCGGACCGCACCCTGGTCCTCGTCAACGACGACGATTTCGGCATCACCGGCGAGACGACGCGCATCGCCCTGATCCGCGGCGTGCTGGACTGAGGGGCGGGGAAGGCGGGAGGAACGGGCGGGGCGGGAAAATCGGCGCGCCGCCCGCGCCGCCGTCTTGAACGGAGCCTGGGCCGGGCCACGTCATCCGGCGTCCGGTTCCCTCTGGCAGCGCGCCCCGCGGCGCCTGCGATGTCGGACACATCGCTTGATCCCGCCCCTCCGCCGGAGGGGCCCGACCATGCCGGAGCCGACCTTGGAATTCCTCACAGCCAGCTTCCTGGCCACGCCCGTCTGGATGTGGCTCGCCTTCATGGCGCTCGTCGTCACCCTGCTGGTGCTCGACCTCGGGGTCCTGCACCGCGAGAGCCGCGAGATCGGCGTGCGCGAGAGCCTGATCCTCTCCGCCGTCTATATCGGCCTCGGCCTGCTGTTCGGCGGCTGGGTCTGGTATTCCTTCGACCATCTCCGCCCGCCCCTGGAGGGCGCGCTCGACGGCGCCACCGCCGCCCAGCTCTACTGGACCGGGTTCATCGTCGAGAAGACGCTGGCGATGGACAATGTCTTCGTCATCGCCATGATCTTCGGCTACTTCGCCGTGCCCCGCCTCTACCAGCACCGCGTGCTGTTCTGGGGCATCCTCGGCGTCATCGTGCTGCGCGCCATCATGATCGGCCTCGGCGCCGCCATCGTGCAGCAATTCGCCTGGGTGCTCTACCTGTTCGCCGGCTTCCTCATCCTCACCGGCATCAAGATGTGGCGGATGGCGGACGCCAAGCCGGACATCGCCGTCAACCCGCTGCTCCGCCTCATCCGCCGCCGCTTCCGCGTGACGGAGGGGCTGCACGGCGAGCGCTTCTTCATCCGCCAGCCGGACCCGGCCACCGGCCGCCCGGCCCTGTTCATGACGCCGCTCTTCCTGGCGCTGGTGCTGGTGGAGGTGGCGGACGTCATCTTCGCGGTGGATTCGGTGCCGGCGATCTTCGCCATCACCACCGACCCCTTCATCGTCTACACCTCGAACATCTTCGCCATCCTCGGCCTGCGCGCGCTCTACTTCGCGCTCTCGGCCATGGTGCACCGCTTCCACTACCTGAAATACGCGCTCTCGGTGCTGCTGGTGTTCATCGGCGGCAAGATCTTCGTGGCGGACCTGCTCTTCCCCGAGACCGGCAAGGTTCCGCCCGCCCTCTCGCTCGGCGTCACCTTCGCCATCCTGGCGGCGGGCATCCTCTACTCGCTGTGGCGCACGCGCGGCATGGCGGCGCCCCCGGCCGCGCCGGGGGCATGAAAAAAGGCCCGCGCCGGTGTGGCGCGGGCCTCCCCCCGTTCAGCGCGGCGCCAATCTCACTTGAAGATCAGCGGCGCCACCTCGTCGTTCATGTCGGGCATCGGCACGTCGATCACCACGCTGCCGGGGTCGACGCCGGTGCCCTTGTCCAGCCAGTAGGTGACGCTCTCCGGCCAGAGGATGACGATGGCCACCAGCACCAGCTGCAGGCACAGCCAGGGGATGGCGCCCCAGTAGATGTCGCGGGTCAGCACCGTCTTGGGCGCCACGCCGCGCAGGTAGAACAGCGCGAAGCCGAAGGGCGGGTGCATGAAGCTGGTCTGCAGGTTCACGCAGAGCAGCACGCCGAACCAGACCAGGTTGATGTCGAGCTTCGCCGCCACGGGCCCGAGCAGCGGCACCACGATGAAGACGATCTCGAAGAAGTCGAGGAAGAAGGCCAGGAAGAAGACGAAGATGTTGACGAAGATCAGGAAGCCCGTCTGCCCGCCCGGCAGGTGGGAGAGCATGTGCTCGATCCAGATTCCGCCGTCGACGCCCTGGAACACCAGGGAGAACACGGTGGAGCCCACCAGGATGAAGATGACCATGGCCGTCAGGCGCATGGTGTTCTCCATCGCCTGGCGCATCAGCGGCCAGGTGAGGCGGCGGTTGATGGCGGCCAGCAGGATGGCGCCGCAGGCGCCCATGGCGCCCGCCTCGGTCGGCGTGGCGAGGCCCAGGAAGATGGTGCCCAGCACCAGGAAGATGAGCACGATCGAGGGCACCATGCCCTTGATGACGCGCCAGTAGAGCGGCCAGCCGCGCGGCCCCAGCGCCTCGGGCGGCAGCGGCGGCACGCGGTGCGGCTGCAGGATGGCGACGCCCGCGATGAACAGCAGGAACAGCGAGATCTGCAGCAGCGAGGGGCCGATGGCGCCGGCATACATGTCGCCGACGCTCTTGCCGAGCTGGTCGCCCAGCAGGATCAGCACCAGCGAGGGCGGGATCAGCTGCGCGATGGTGCCGGAGGCGGCTATGACGCCGGTGGCGATGCGCATGTCGTAGCCGTAGCGCAGCATCACCGGCAGGCTGATCATGCCCATGGCGATGACGCTGGCCGCCACCGTGCCGGTGATGGCGCCGAGCACCGCGCCCACCAGCACCACCGCGACGGCGAGGCCGCCCGGGATCTTGCCGAAGAGCTGGCCGGTGCCCTCCAGCAGGTCCTCCGCCAGCCCGCAGCGCTCCAGCACCGCCCCCATCAGCGTGAAGAAGGGGATGGAGAGCAGCAGCTCGTTCGACATGATGCCGAACACGCGGAAGGGCAGGTTGCCGAGATAGGCCGTGGTGAAGAAGCCCAGCTCGATCGAGAAGAAGCCGAAGAACAGCCCGACCGCGGCCAGCGAGAAGGCCACCGGGAAGCCGATCAGCAGGAAGATGACGAGGCCGCCGAACATCAGCGGCGGCATCATCTCGAGAGTTACCATCGGGGTGAGGTTTCCGCGCTACGGGTGGGATTTATTGGTCGGGGCGGTGGTATTCGGTGACCACCTCGGCATCGGGCCGGATGCCGCGCAGCAGCGCCACCCGCTTGATCAGCTCGGACAGGCCCTGCAGCCAGATCAGCACGAAGCCGACCGGCAGGATCAGCTTCACCGGCCAGCGGATCAGCCCGCCGGCATTGGAGGATTCCTCCATGCGCTGGAAGCTGTCGAGGAAGAAGGGCCAGGTCATCCAGGCCATCAGCCCCATGGCGGGCAGCAGGAACAGCACCAGGCCGAACACGTCGACCCAGAGCCGCTTGCGCTCCGACAGGTTGCCGAACACCAGGTCCACCCGCACATGCTCGTTGCGCAGCAGCGTCGGCGCCGCGCCGAGCATGACGATGCCGGCGAAGAAGTACCACTGCACCTCCAGCCAGGCGTTCGAGGAATAACTGAACGCGTAGCGCACCACGGCATTGCCGGCGCTGGTCACGACGGCCAGCAGGACCAGCCAGTAGGCGACGACGCCCATGCTCGTGTTGATACGGTCCATCGCCCGACTGAAGCCAAGCAGGGCACCCATTCGCCGGAACCCTCCGGGTTGGAAGTTGAAGAGGGCCGGCGCCGCCCGCGGGGGGCGGCGCCGGCGTCGCGGTCAGCGGCGCGCCTGCGCCTCCTGGCCGTACATGGCATAGACGAACTGGTCGAAGCTGTACTCGGCCACGCGGAACCAGCCATACTGCTCGTCGCGGAAGGCCTTCCAGTGGGCATAGACCTTCTTGAAGGTCTCGTTCTTCGCCGCCGTCTCGTCATACAGCTCGAAGGCCGCCTTGTAGCTCGCCTGCATCACGTCGCGCGGGAAGGGGCGGAGCTGCGCGCCGCCGGCGATCAGCCGGCGCAGCGCGGGCGGGTTCTGCACGTCGTACTTCGCCATCGTCTCGATGGTGGCGTCGCGGCAGGCGCTCTCCAGCGCCTCCTTGTAGAGCTGCGGCAGCTCCTCGTACTTCGCCTTGTTGATGAACATGGAGAGGTTGAGGCACCCCTCCCACCAGCCCGGGTAGTAGTAGAAGGGCGCGACGCGGTTGAAGCCGAGCTTCTCGTCGTCATACGGCCCGATCCACTCGGCGGCGTCGATCGTGCCCTTCTCCAGCGCCGGGTAGATGTCGCCGCCGGCGATCTGCTGCGGCACCACGCCGAGCTTCTGCAGCACGTTGCCGGCGAAGCCGCCGACGCGGAACTTCAGCCCCTCCAGGTCCTTGACGGTCTTGATCTCCTTGCGGAACCAGCCGCCCATCTGCGCGCCCGTGTTGCCGGCCGGGATGGAGACCATGTTGTAGGTGGCGAAGAACTCCTTCAGCACGTCGCGCCCGCCGCCCTGCTGCAGCCAGGCGTTGGTCTGGCGCATGTTCATGCCGAAGGGCACGGCGCCGTCAAAGGCGAAGGTCGGGTCCTTGCCGACGAAGTAGTAGGAGGCGGTGTGGGCGCACTCCACCGTGCCGTTCTGCACGGCGTCGGCCACCTGCAGCCCGGGCACCAGCTCGCCGGCCGGGAAGGCGCGGATCTGGAACCTGTTGTCGGTCAGCGCGGCGACGCGCTTGGCGACGTGCTCGCCGGCGCCGTAGATGGTGTCGAGCGAGCGCGGGAAGGAGCTTGCGAGGCGCCAGCGGATTTCGGGAGCGGTCTGGGCGATGGCAGGGGCGGCCAGGGCCGAGGCCCCCATGACGGCCCCGCCGGCCAGCAATTGACGACGGATCATTGCGCCGAAGACTCCTTGGACTGGACCGGCTTCAACCTGCCGGCTCACGACTATTTTCGGGCAGATTGGCTGTCCTGTCACGCACCGGAACGACCCCGCCATCGCCCCGCGCCGCCGGTCCGCCGGCCAGCGAGCGAGCCGCGCGCGGCGGCCTCCGGGCTGGCCTGGGATGGCGACGCAGGCCTCCCCGGCACTGCCCGACGCCCCTTAGCCATAAAAGCCGAGGTCGAGGCAATTTCATTAATTTTGCTTTAGATTTTGCGCCGCTTCAGCCGCCTTGCCGGTGGCGTGGCTTTTCGGCCGCCTTGCCGGCGGCGTGGCTTTCCGGCCGCCTTGCCGGAGGCGGCTTCTCAGCCGCCTTGCCGGCGGCGGGGCGCCTCCGCCGCCCGCGCCGTGCCGCCGCGCCGGGCCGGGGGGCTCCACTCGGCGCGCTTGCGGGCGGTCCAGGCATAGCGCGGGTCGCCGGCCAGCAGGTGCTGGTGCTCGGCCAGCCGGTTGCGCTCCAGCCAGCCGATGGCGGCCTCCAGCTCCAGCAGGCTCATCTGCGCGCGGCTCCGGTTGCCCAGCACCCGCTTCAGCGTGGCGTTGTAGCGGTGGTAGAGGCCGGGGCCGCCCAGGCCCGAGCGTGGGCCCTGCAGCATCGCCTCGTCCTCCACCGCCTGCGCCGCCACCATCTCGCCGATGCGCGCGCGCAGCCGCCGCTCCGCCACCGAGGGCGCCTCCGGCGCATCGGCCGCCGCCTCCAGCCCGGGGCGCTTCAGCGCCAGCTCGGGGCCGGGGGCCAGCGTGTCGAAGCGCAGCGCCAGGGCGTTGGATTCGAGCGGGGTGATGCCCTCGCGCGGCGGCAGCTGGTCGCGCAGCCAGAGCGGCAGCACGCCCGGGGCGCGGCGCGGCTTCGGCCGGCGCGCCAGCGTGCCCTGCTCGGTCTCCATGCGCAGGCGGAAGCGGCCGAAGAGCGGGTCATCGGGGTGGAAGACCAGCGCGCGCTGCTGCTCGTAGGGGCCGGCCTGCGGGTCCACCCGCGTGGCGCGCGCCACCATCTGCTCCAGCCAGGGGCGGGAGCGGATATGCGTCAGCGCCGCCACCACCGCCACCTCCGGCGCGTCCAGCCCCTCATACGCCATCGCCACCGTCACCAGGATGGAGGGCTGCGGCCGCAGCCGGAAGGCGGCCAGCGTCTGCTGCGCGTCGCCGCTGTCGGAGGTGGCGAGCGCCACCGCCTCCTCCGCCTCGCGCGCCGGCACCCAGCGCCGCAGCAGGCCGAGATAGTGCCGCGCCGTGGCCTGGTCCGGCGCCACCACCAGCAGCTTGCCCAGGCCCCGCGCCGTGGTGCCGGGCGGCAGGCCGCGCGCCTGCCGGCGGCGCGCGCGCAGGTCGCGCGTGGCCAGGAAGGCCTCGTGCAGCAGCGCCTCGGCGAAGCCGGTGCGCAGCGCGGTGAACAGGGCGGGGCGCGTCGTCTCGTCCGGGAAGCGGTTGGCAAGGCGGTGCGGGCCGAGGCTGTGGCCGTCCTCGTCCCGCCAGCGCGCCTCCCCATCCATGGCGCCGAAGGTGACGGGCAGCACGGCGCGCTCGGCCAGCGCCTGCGCCCGGCTGTAGCCGATGACGGCCCAGCCCGGCGCATCGAGCTCCACCTCCCGCGTGCGGGCGCGCGGGCCGCTGCGGTAGGGCAGCCAGAGGATGCCGCGCCCATCCGCCCGCTCCAGCGTGCCGGAGAGCAGCAGCCGCACCGCCGCGCATTCCAGCAGCGGCAGCAGCGCGCGCGACCAGGCGCCGGCGAGGTCCTCCTCCGGCGCCGCCTCCGCCCGCGCCGCCGCCATGGGGTCGGTCTCGGGCAGGGCGGGCAGGTGGTGCATCTCGTCCACCACCAGCAGGGTGCGGTGGCGGCGGAACTCGGCCAGGTGCAGCGCCGGCGCGGCGGCGATGCCCTGGTAGGTGGTGACATAGCCATCCAGCCCGCGGCAGGGGTCGGGCGCGTTCTCCGCCGCCCGCACCGTGAGGCCGTGGCCCAGCGCGGCGCGCCAGGCGGGGTCGGCGAAGGCCTCCTCGGCCTGCAGGCGCAGGCTGTCGCGCGGCACCACCCAGCAGACGCGGTCGATCAGCCCCGCCGCCTTCAGCCGCGCCGCCGCGATCACCGGCAGCAGCGACTTGCCGCCGCCCGGCGTCACGGCGGCCAGGATGTCCCGTGCCGGGGTGCGCCCCTCGGCGATGGCGGCCACCACCCCGGCGAGGCGGCGCTGATGCGTGCGCAGCTGGCGTGGCAGCGACATGGGCCGGCAACACTCCGTGAAAGTGCTGAACGTAAGAAGAACATCATGCCATTCCAAGGGCTTGTGCCCTGGCAAGTCACGTCGGTGTTACACATCGGCCGTGCCGGTGGCGCGGGGGTGGGAAGGGCGCGCGGCTGCTCCGGAAAAAGAGAACAAAGAGTGACCATTTGGGCTTGCCAAGGAAGGCTTAAATTCCCACATTGGGCTTGTGCCGATGGCGGGTGGCCAGCGGCACGGAGCGTCGCGCGGCCCTGAAACGCCGCTGCGGATGGAGATGTTCGCCGGCTGCGACTCGGTTGCGCCGGGCGCGCTCCGGCCTTGCCCATGCCACCGGGAGCTTGAGAGAATGTCTGAATATTTTCCTACGGAGGCCATTCGCGGCCTCTGGGAGGAGCGCCGCGCCGTGGTGCTGGGGCATCTGCGCGCGGCCATCGCGCCGCTCGCCGCCGAAGGGCTCGAAACCCGCGACATCCATGGCTGGGCGCTCTGGGCGCGGCTGAAAAGCTGGACGGTGGACATCACCACCAGCGTGCCTTTCAGCGAGTCGGACCACCTCGCCATGCTGGAGCGGGCGATGAAGGTGACCGAGTTCGGCCCCGGCCGGCCGGTGGTGCGGGAGGGGAAGATCCGCTTCCTGGCCGGCAGCGCCACGCTGGCGCCGGAAGGGCGCGCCGCGCTGGAGGCGGCGGCGGCGGCGCTGCTGCGCTTCCTGCGTGAAGGTCCGCCGCAGCGCCTGGATGCGCGCGGCCGCCCGGCCCGGCGCGCGCCCCGCAACCCGACGCGCCGCGCGATGGAGCTGCGCGCCGGCTACGCCAAGGCGGGTTAGGAAAAAAGAAGTTCTTTTTTGGAAAAAAGAACCAAAAAACTTTTGTCAGTTGGCGCCGCGCTGGCTGATGGCGCGCCGCCAAACTGACAAAGTCTTTTTGCTTCTTTTTCTTCAGAAAAAGAAGAAATCTAGTTCAGGAACAGCTTGCCGGGATTGAGGATCCCCTTCGGGTCCAGCGTGGCCTTCAGCCCGCGCATGATGTCCAGCACCTCGGCGCCGTGCTCCTGCACCAGGAACTCCCGCTTGCCGAGGCCGATGCCGTGCTCGCCCGAGCAGGTGCCGCCCAGCGCCAGCCCCTGCGCCACGATCTGCCGGTCCAGCGCCCAGGCCTTCTCCAGCCCTTCCGGGTCGTCGGCCGGGAACAGGATGACGACGTGGTAGTTGCCGTCGCCGACATGGCCGACGATGCAGGTGTTCTGCCCCGCCGCCTCGGCCAGCGCCTTGGCGCCGGTGATGGCCTCGGCCAGGCGGGAGATCGGCACGCAGACATCGGTGGTGATGCCGCGGCAGCCCGGGTAGAGGGCGTTGGCCGCCCACCAGGCGTCGTGCCGGGCCTTCCACAGCCGGCCGCGCGTCTCGGCGTCCTCGGCCCAGGCGAAGCCCTTGCCGCCCATCTCGGCGGCCAGCGCCTCCACCGCCTCGGCCTGCTCGCGCACGCCGTTCGGGCTGCCGTGGAACTCCAGGAACAGCGTCGGCAGCGGCGCGTAGGGCAGCTTCGAATAGGCGATGGAGGCGCGCATCTGCTCGGCATCCGCCAGCTCGATGCGCGCCACCGGGATGCCCGCCTGCATCGTCATGATGACGGTCTCGACCGCCGCCTGCAGGCTGTCGAACTGGCAGACGGCGGCGGTGGTCGCCTCCGGGATGCCGTGCAGCCGCAGGCGGATCTTGGTGACGACGCCGAGCGTGCCCTCGGAGCCGATCATCAGCCGCGTCAGGTCGTAGCCATTGGCGGCCTTGCGGGTGCGGCCGCCGGTGGTGATGACGCGGCCATCGGCCAGCACCACCTCGAGGCCCATCACCGCCTCGCGCATGGTGCCGTAGCGCACGGCGTTGGTGCCGCTGGCGCGGGTGGCCACCATGCCGCCCAGCGTGCAGTGGCTGCCGGGATCGACGGGGAAGAACAGCCCCTGGTCGCGCAGGAAGTCGTTCAGCTGGTGGCGGGTGACGCCCGGCTCCACCAGGCAGTCCATGTCCTCGGCATTCACCTCCAGCACCGCGTTCATGCGGCTGAGGTCGAGGCTGATGCCGCGCCGGACGGGCACCACATGCCCCTCCAGGCTGGTGCCGGCGCCGAAGGGTGTCACCGGCACGCCCTGCGCCTGGCACAGCGCCAGCAGGCGGGAGACCTCCTCCGTGCTCTCCACGAAGGCCACCGCGTCCGGCAGCACCGGCGGGTTGGCGTCCTCGCCGCGCGAATGCTGCTCGCGGATGGAGGCGTTGGTGGAGAGGCGCTCGCCCAGGAAGTCGCGGGCGGCGGCCAGCACCGTGTCGAGCGGCGTGGTGTCGAGCGGCGTGATGTCGAGAAGGGGGGTCATGCGGTCTCCTCCACCCGCGCCAGCGGGCAGGTCAGGCAATGCGGGCCGCCGCCACCCAGGGTGAACAGCGACAATTCGGGGTCGAGCACGGTGAGGCCCTCGGCGCGCAGCGCGGCGTTCAGCCCCTGGTTGCCGCGCGCGGAGATAACACGCCCCCCGCCCAGCGCCAGCACGTTGCAGCCGAGCTGCATCACCTCGCGGTAGGAGACGGGGATGCAGCGGATGCCATGGTCGGCCAGCCAGCCGAGCAGCGTGTCGTCCAGCACCTCGGTGCAGGCCACGGCGAGGCCGGGCGCGGCCATGCAGAACAGCACGTCGAGATGCAGGAAGTGCTCGTCGAACGGCTCGAGGCGCACCTCCCAGCCCTCGGCGCGCAGCCAGCCGGCGAACTGCTCCGCCCCCGCCTCGTCCGTGCGGCCGCCCGAATGGCCGATCAGCGCCAGGCCGGGGCGGAGGATGTGGATGTCGCCCCCCTCCAGCGTGCCGGCGGAGGATTTCCGCCAGAAGGCGCTGCCATGGGCGGCGTGGAAGTCGATCAGCGCGGCGTATTCGCCGCGGCGCTGCGGCCGCTCGAGCTGGCACAGCACGGCGCCCCGGTGGGTCATCACCACGCTGTCCCGCGTATAGGCCATGTAGGGCAGGTGCGGCTCCGGCGTCAGCCGGTGGATGGTGACGCCGGCCTCCTGCATCGCCGCCACCAGCTCGGCGTGCTGGGCGGCCAGATGCGCCGGCGCCGGCGCCTGCCGGTTCTCCGACAGGGTGCGGCGGGCGATGCTGTTGGTGGGGATCCACCGGTAATGATCCGGGGGGCAGACGAGGACGTCCGTCAGGACCCCTGTTTCGGAAGCGACGTGCCAGTTCGACATGCGCGGCACGCTACGCCCGCCGCGCGCGCCACGCCAGCGGCGCTATTCGCCCCGCGCCAGCGGCGCTATTCGCCCCGCGCCAGCAGCGCTACTCGCCCAGCAGCCGCCGCATCGCGCGCAGCGTCTCGGGCGGCAGGGTGCGGATGCGCGCGGCGAGCAGGTTGGCCAGCTCGGTCGCCTCCGGCGAGAGGCCGGCGGTGTCGAGCGTCACGCGCGGGTGGGAGAGGCGGGCGAGGCGCACCATCTCCTCCGCATCGTCCCAGATCAGCTCGAAATACTCGTTCACCTGGTGGATCAGCCCCGCCGAGGGCCGGCCGCGCCGCCCGTGCTCCAGCGCCGAGAGATAGGCCGCCGAGACATGCAGCGCGGCGGCGAGCTGCTGCAGCGTCACGCCCCGGTCCTCGCGCAGCGCGCGCAGCCGGGCGCCGAAGGGGGTCATGCGCGGCGCCTCAGGGGGCGCGGCGGCGGCGCAGCAGCAGGTGCACCACCCCCTGGTTCGGCACCGGGTGCGCCGCGCCGAGCAGCAGCGGCCGCAGGTCGGGCGCGTTCAGCCAGTGCGGCAGCTCCCGCCGCAGCACGCCGCCATCCGGCGCCGGGCCCTTGCCCGTCACCACCGCCACGCAGCGCAGCCCCTGGGCATGGGCGGAGAACAGGAAGCCCCGCACCGCCAGATAGGCCTCCTGCGCGCGGCGGCCATGCAGGTCCAGCGTCCGCTCGGGGCGGGTGCGGCCGCGGCGCAGATCC
>NZ_JCACVY010000087.1:0-17901 GCF_058833935.1 Roseomonas sp. TS2
CGGCAGGAGCTGATGCAGCTCTGCGACTTCCTCTACCGCCACACCGGCCTCGCCTATGGCGAGCCGAAGCGCTACTATATCGAGCGCCGCGTGGCCGAGCGGGTGCTGCACAGTGGCGCAGCGGGCTTCGCCGCCTACATGGCGCGGCTGCGCAACAGCCCGGCGGAGGTGGAGGCGCTGGTCAACAGCCTCACCGTCAACGAGACCTACTTCTACCGCGAGGACTACCAGCTCCGCTGCCTGAGCGGCGGGATGTTGCCCGAGATCGCCGCGCGGCGCAGCCCCGGCGACCGCATCCGCCTGTGGTCGATGCCCTGCGCCACGGGGGAGGAGGCCTATTCCCTGGCGCTCTGGCTGCTGGAGAACTGGCCGGTGGTGGATGCCTACCATGTCGAGATCGTCGGCTCCGACATCGACACCCGCGCCCTGGCGGCGGCGGTGGCGGGGGAGTATGGCGCCCGCGCCCTGTCGCGACTGCCGCCCGCGCTGGTGGCGCGCTATTTCGAGCCCCTGCCGGGCGGGCGGCACCGCATCATCCAGGATTTGCGGGAATCGGTGCGCTTCACCGCGGCCAACCTGGTGGAGCCGGCGAGCATGGCGGCGCAGGGCGGCTTCGATGTCATCTTCTGCCGCAACGCCCTGATCTATTTCGACACCGCCTCCCGCCAGCGCGCGATGGAGAACCTGGAGGCGGCGCTGCTGCCGGGCGGCTTCCTCTGCCTGGGCCACAGCGAGACGATGATGCCGCGGCCGGGCCGGCTCCAGCCGCGCCGCCTCGGCGGGGTTCTGGTGCATCAGCGGCCGGAGGCGGCATGAACGAGTTGCGTGACCAGTTCCTGATCGAGGGGCGGGAGCTGCTGGAGCAGGTGGGGGAGGCGCTGCCGGCCCTGCGGGCGGCGCAGGCCGGGCCGGCGCTGCTGGACCGGCTCTTCCGCGCCGTGCACACGCTGAAGGGCTCGGTCGGCCTGTTCCCGCTGGCGCCGATGGGGCTGGTGTTGCACGCCATGGAGGACCGGCTGGACACGCTGCGCGCCGCCCCCGCCACGCCGGAGGTGGTGCTGGCGCTGCAGGATGCCGCCGCCTGCTGCGAGGCCTGGCTGGAGGAATTCGCCAGCGAGGACGGCCTGCCGGACGGCGCGGCGGCGGAGGCCGCGGCGCTGGCCGCGCGGCTGCGCCCCGGCCCCGGCCCCGCCGGCGGCACCGGCGCGGCGCCCTCGGCGGGGCAGGCCCGGGCGGCCGGGGAAGCGGAGACCGCCTGGCTCGCCCCGCTGGCGGCACGCCACGCCGCCGCCCTCGCGGCGGCGCGGGCGGAGGGGCGGCGCGCGATGGCGCTGCGCTACCGCCCGGATGCCGGCTGCTTCTTCCTGGGCGAGGACCCGCTGGCGCTGCTGCGCCGGCTGCCCGGCCTGCTGGCGCTGGAGCTTTCGCCGCGCCTCCCCTGGCCGGAGCCGGCGCAGCTCGACCCCTATGCCTGCAACCTGGAGATCCTGGCGCTGACGCTGGAGGCGCCGGACGCGCTGCGCCAGGTCTTCCGCTTCGTGGCGGACCAGTGCGTGCTGGCCGAGGTGCCGGCCACGGCGCCCGGCAACGAGACAACCGGCGGCGAGACAACCGGCAACGAGACAACCGGCGGCGAGACGCCGGGCCGCGAGACGCCGGGCGGCAGGATGCCTGATGCCAGGACGCCGGCCCGCCCGCTGCGGGTGGAGCCGGCGCGCATCGAGGCGCTGGCGGCGCGGCTGGGCGCGCTGGCGGTGACGGGCAACGCCCTGGCCCCGCTGGTGGCCCGTGCCGCCGCGCTGGACCCGGCGCTGGGCCGCGACCTGGCCGAGCGGCAGGCGGCCATCGGCCGGCTGGTGGCGGAGCTGGACGGCATGGTGGCCGGGCTGCGCCGCCTGCCGCTCTCGCGCAGCTTCCGCCGCCTGCCCGCCCTGGCGCGGGAGACCGCCGCGCGGCTGGGCAAGGAGGCCACGCTGGAGATGGCGGGCGAGGCGCTGGAGGCCGACCGCGCCATCGTCGAGGGGCTGTACGAGCCGCTGCTGCACCTGCTGCGCAACGCGCTGGACCATGGCATCGAGCCGCCGGCGGAGCGGCAGGCGCGCGGCAAGCCGCCCGCCGGCCGGCTGCGCCTGGCGGCACGCCGCGCGGGCGAGCGGCTGGAGATCTCGCTCAGCGACGATGGCGCCGGGCTGGACCCCGAGCGCCTGCGCGCGGCGGCGCGGGCGCGCGGCGTGGCGGGCGCCGCGGCCATGGACGAGGCCGCGCTGCACGCGCTGCTCTTCACGCCCGGCTTCTCCACCGCCGCCGGGGTCAGCGACATCTCCGGGCGCGGCGTCGGGATGGATGCGGTGCGCGCCGCCATCGCCGCGCTGGGCGGGCATGTGGCGCTGGAAAGCCGCAAGGGGGAGGGCACCACGGTGCGGCTTTCCCTGCCGCAGGCGGCGGCGCTGCGCGCGCTGCTGCTGCTGCGCGCCGGCGGCGAGGAGCTGGCCGTGCCGGTGGAGGCGGTGGCGGAGACGCTGCGCCTGCCGGCCGCGCGCATCCTGCCCCTGGCGGGGCTGCCGGGGGAGGCGGCGGCCTTCGTGCTGCGCGGCCGCACCGTGCCGCTGCTCGACCTCGGGGCGCTGCTCGGCCTGCCGCGCCGGGCGGAGGGGGCTGCGGTGACGCGGGTTCTGGTCACCGCCGGGGCGCGGCCGGTGGGGCTGGCGGTGGAGGCGTTCGGCCGGCGGCTCGACGCGCCGCTGCGCCCGCTGGAAGGGCTGATGGCCGGGATGCCCGGCCTGCTGGGCACCGCGCTGGATGACGAAGGCCGCGTGCGGATGGTGCTGGACCTGCCGGAGCTGACACGATGACCCTGCGCCTGGACGACGACACCCTGCACCTGGAGGGCGATTGCGGCAGCGAGGAGGCCGAGCCGCTGCTGTCCCTGCTGCTGGAGCGGCCATCCCGCGGCATCGCCCTGGGGCGGGCGCGCACGCTGCACACGGCGCTGGTGCAGGTGTTGCTGGCGCTGCGGCCCCGGCTGGTGGAAGCGCCGACCGATCCTTTCCTGCGGCAGTGGATTGCACCGGTTTTAGAGGATGGTTCTTCAAACGGTGCTCCGGAATTGATACAAAGCGCCCCTCCTGCTCGCCACGAGGGCCTGTAGGGGCTTGGCGGAGCCTGCTTTCTCGCCGATGGCAGAAGAGTCCGAAACCATGGCACCCACCCTCCTGATCGTCGACGACAGCAAGCTGGCGCGGATCGTCGCCGCCAAGGCGGTGGCCGCGCTGCAGCCGGAGTGGCGGCGCGTCGAGGCCGGCAGCGCCGCGGAGGCGCTGGCCCGCCTCGCCGAGGGCGGCGTGGATGTGGCGCTGGTGGACTACAACATGCCGGAGCGCAATGGCCTGGCGCTGGCCGCCGAGATGCGCGCCCTCTACCCCGACATGCCGGTCGCCCTGCTCACCGCCAACGTGCAGGACGAGATCATCGCCCAGGCGCGGGCCCTGAAGCTCGCCTTCGTGCCGAAGCCCGCCACCGAGGAAGGGCTGCGCGGCTTCCTCGCCGCCGCGGCGCTGCGGTGGCGGCAGGGTGCGGCGTGAAGAGCGCCCCGCTGTGATCATGCAGATCCTGCTCAGCGAGCTGGAGCGGGACGCGCTGACCGAGATCGTCAACATCGGCGTCAGCCGTGCCGCGGCCAGCCTGCGCCGCCTGATCGGCGCCGAGGTGCTGCTCTCCGTCCCCTCCGCCGAGGTGATCAGCCGGCAGGCGGCGGCGGCGATGATCGCCGACCGGGAGCAGGAGCCGCTGGTGGCGGTGCGGCAGGATTTCGCCGGTCCTTTCTCCGGCCGCGCCCTGCTGATCCTGCCGGCGGCGAACGGCGCCAGCCTGGTGCGCGCCGTGCTGGGCGATTCGGTGGACGATGCGGAAGCCCTGGCCCTGCAGGACGAGACGCTGACCGAGACCGGCAACCTCGTGCTCAACAACTGCCTCGGCACCATGGCCAACATGCTGCGCGAGAGCCTGACCCTGTCGCTGCCCGACCTGGACCATGGCGCCCCCGCCGCCCTCTTCGCCTCCGGCATGAGACCGGAGGAGGAGGTGGCCGGGGTGGTGCTGTTCCTCTATATCAACTTCAGCATCCGTAACCACGATATCCGCGGCTACATTGCCATGCTGATGGACATGCCCTCGCTGGCCATGCTGCAGCAGCTGATCGCCAGCTTCATCAGCAGCGTGATGGACGACACGGCCGGCAGCCCCTGAGGCCGCGGCGGCGCGCATGGAGAACACCGCCCTGCCCTTCACGACCGACCCTGCCACCGGACCCCTGGCCGCTTCCCTCGGGGACCGGATCGGGCCGTGGATGGCTGCCTTCGAGGCGGCGGGGGTGGCGCTGGCGGTGCTGGACGGCGCGAAGCCGGAGCTGCCGCTGCTCGGCTGCACCGCCGCCTTCACCGCCCGGGGCGGCCCCGGCGCGCTGGAGCGGCTGCGGCAGGCGGGGCCGGCGGCGGCGCGCGAGGCCCAGGGCCGCGCCTTCCGGGCCGCCGACACCCCGCCCCTGTTCCTGGCGCCGGGACCGTCGGAGGGGCTGCTGCTCTGCACCCTGCCGGAAGGCGAGGGGCAGGAGGACCGGCGCCTGCGGGCGCAGCTCGCCCTCTCCGGCAGCGCCGCCTGGGAGTGGGAGATCGCCACCGGGCGGATCGCCGGCGACACGCAGTTCGCCGCCTGGCACGGGCTGCCCCTTGCCGGCGCGGCGCTGGACCCGTCCGGCTTCTTCGCCTGCATCCACCCGCAGGACCGGATGCGCATCCGCCTGGGCGTCGGCGGGCTGCTGCGCGGCGCCGAGCTGTTCTCCAAGGAATACCGCTTGCTGGGGCCGGATGGCACGGTGCGCTGGGTGCAGGCCCGCACCCGCTGCTGGCCGGATGCGCAGGGGCAGCCCGCCCGCCTGATCGGCACGCTGACCGACATCACCGAGCAGAAGCGCACCGAGGAACGGCTGCGCATCGCCCAGAGCGCCGGCGGCATCGGCACCTTCGAGCATGTGCCGGGCTTCGGCACGGCGGCGGTCTCCGGCACCTTCTGCGCGCTGCTCGGCCTGCGGCCGGTGGCGAACCTGCCGGTGCCGCTGGTCAACAGCCTGGTCGCCGAGGGGGATCCCTCGCCCTTCGACCGCGCCCCGCCCGCCGCTCCGGGTCCGGCCGAGACCCGCGCCTTCCGCATCCGCCGCGCCGATGACGGCACGCCGCGCTGGCTGATGCGGCGCGGCGAATACCTGCGCGACGCGGACACCAGCGAGCTGCGCTTCAGCGGCGTGCTCTACGACGTCACCGCCACGCAGGAGGCCGAGGCCCGGCTGCGGACGCTGAACGAAGCGCTGGAGAGCCGGGTGGCGGAGCGCACGCGGGAGCTGGACCGGGTCTGGCGCGTCTCCCGCGACCTGTTCTTCGTGGGCGACGCCGAGGGGCGCTGTGTCAGCGCCAACCCGGCCTGGCAGGCCGCGCTGGGCCTGCCGGCCGCCGGCCTGCCCGGCACCCCGCTGGGGGCGCTGGTGCAGGAGGAGGACCGCGACATGCTGGAGGCGGCCCTGGCCCAGCTGCGCCACGGCGGCGCGGATGTGGCGGTGGAGCTGCGCATGCGCCACGCCGACGGCACCAGCCGCGCCTTCAGCTGGGCCTGCATCCCGGACGAGGCGGGCTTCGTCGCCGCCGGGCGCGACGTGACGCGCCGCAACGAGCTGGAGGAGCGGCTGCGCCAGAGCCAGAAGATGGAGGCGGTGGGCCAGCTCACCGGCGGGCTGGCGCACGACTTCAACAACCTGCTGGCCGGCATCGGCGGCAGCCTGGAGCTGATGCAGCTGCGCCTCGCCGGAGGGCAGGTGGCGGCCCTTCCGCGGCATGTGGAGCTGGCGCAGGGCGCCGTGCAGCGCGCCGCCGCCCTGACGCACCGCCTGCTGGCCTTCGCCCGCCGGCAGACGCTGGATGCGCAGCCCACGGCGGTGAACGTGCTGGTCGAGGGCATGCTGGAGCTGGTCCAGCGCAGCATGGGGCCGCATATCCGCATCGAGACACGCTTCGAGCCCGCCCTGTGGCTGACCCTGTGCGACCAGAACCAGCTCGAGAACGCGCTGCTCAACCTCTGCCTCAATGCGCGCGACGCCATGGCGGGGGGCGGGCTGCTGCGCATCACCACGGCCAACACCGCCCTCGGCGTGGCGGCGGCGCAGGCGCTGGATCTGCCGCCGGCCGACTATGTGCGGCTGACCGTCGCCGACACCGGCAGCGGCATGGATGCCGCCACCCTCGCCAAGGTGTTCGAGCCCTTCTTCACCACCAAGCCGCTGGGAGGGGGGACAGGGCTCGGTCTCTCCATGGTGTACGGCTTCGCCCGGCAATCGGGCGGGCAGGTGCGGATCGACTCCGTGCCGGGGGAGGGCACCGCCGTCCACCTCTACCTGCCGCGCCACGGGGAGGCGGCGCCGCAGGCGCCGCCGGCCGCGGCGGCCGGCCTGCCGCCCGCCCGGCCCGGCCGGCGGGGCACCCTGCTGCTGGTGGACGACGAGCCGAGCCTGCGCGCCGTGCTGCGCGAGGCGCTGGACTATGCCGGCTACACCGTGCTGGAGGCGGAGGATGGCGCCGGCGGCCTCGCCCTGCTGCGCTCGGCCGGGCCTGTCGACCTGCTGCTGGCCGATGTCGGCCTGCCGGGCGGGATGAACGGGCGGCAACTGGCCGATGCCGCGCGGCAGGAGCAGCCCGGCCTCAAGGTGCTGCTGATCACCGGCTATGCCGATGCGGCGACGCTGGGCGCCGACCGTGCCGAGGCGCAGATGGAAATCCTCGCCAAGCCCTTCCGGCTGGCCGAGTTCCTGCGGCGCGTGGAGCGGCTGCTGCCCTGAGGGCGCGGGCAGGGAAACCCCCGCCCGCGCTTCTCCTTCCCCTCAGCCCTCCGCGGCCAGCGCCCCGGCCACGCGGCGGGCGAAGGCCGCCGGGTCGCGCGGCGCATCGCCATCCTGCACCCGGGCGAGGTCCAGCAGCAGGCCGGCGGCCTCGGCCAGGTCCTCGCCGGCGGCGGCGCGGGCGGCCAGCCGGTGGATCAGCCGGTGGCGCGGGTTGATCTGCAGCACGGCGCGGTCCGGCCCCAGGGCGCGGCCGGCGCGGCGCAGCAGGCGCTGCATCTGCAGGTCCGGCCCGTCCGCCCCGGCGGAGAGCACCACGGCGCTGTCCACCAGCCGGTCGGTGGCCTGCACCTCGGTGACGTCGTCCTTCAGCGCCTCCTGCAGCTTCGGCAGCAGGGCGGAGAGATCGGCCGCCGCCTCCTGCGCCGCATCCAGCGGCAGCTTCGAGAGATCGACCGTCCCCTGGGTGATGCTGCGGATCGGCTTGCCCTCGAAGCTGTCCAGCCGCTCGGGCCAGAAGGCGTCGAGCTGGTCGGCCAGCAGCAGCACCTCCACGCCGCGGGCGCGGAAGCCCTCCAGCTGCGGCGACTTCGCCAGCGCCGCCGCGTCGTCGCCGGCCAGGATGTAGATGGCCTCCTGCTCCGGCTTCATGCGCGCCACGTAGTCGGCCAGCGAGGTCCAGCCCTCCACGGCCGAGGAGCGGAAGCGCAGCAGCGCCGCCACCTCCTGCCGGTGCTCGGCATCCTCCCAGATGCCCTCCTTCAGGATGGGGCCGAAATTCTCCCAGAAGCCCTGGTAGGCCTCGGCATCCTTCGCGCGGGTCTTCAGCTCGGAGAGCACGCGGTTGGTCACCGCCTTGCGGATGCGGGCCAGCGCCGGCGTCGCCTGCAGCATCTCGCGGCTGACGTTGAGCGGCAGGTCCTCGGTGTCCACCACGCCGTGCACGAAGCGCAGCCAGGGCGGCAGCAGCGCCGCCTCGTCGGTGATGAACATGCGCCGCACATGCAGCCGCACGCGGCTCTCCCGCTCGCCCTCCACCGCCTGGAACGGCTTCATGCCGGGGATGAAGAGCAGGGCGGTGAACTCCACCGTGCCCTCGGCGCGCCAGTGCAGCGTGGCCCAGGGCTTGTCGAAGCTGTGCGCCACGTGCCGGTAGAACTCGGCGTAGCTCTCCTCCGAGATCTCCGATTTCGGCTTGCGCCACAGCGCCGTGCCCTCGTTGGCCGGCTCGTCCTTGCCGTCCCGCGCCACGGTGATGGGGATGGTAATGTGGTCGGCCCATTTGCGGATGATCGACTGCAGCCGCCAGGGGTCGAGGAACTCCTCGGCATCGGCCTTCATGTGCAGCACGATGTCGGTGCCCGCCGCGTCGCGGCTGGCCGGCGCCAGGGTGTAGTCGCCGCGGCCCTCGGAGGCCCAGACCCAGGCCTCCGCCTCGCCGGCGCGGCGGGAGGTGACCTCCACCCGCTCGGCCACCATGAAGGCGGAATAGAAGCCGACGCCGAACTGGCCGATCAGGCTCGGCTTCTCCGCCGCCGGCGCCTCGGCCAGCGACTTCGCGAAGGCCAGCGTGCCGGAGCGGGCGATGGTGCCGAGATGCTGCACCAGCTCGGCCTTGCTCATGCCGATGCCGGGGTCGGAGAGGGTCAGGGTGCGCGCCGCCTTGTCCGGCACGATGCGCAGCCTGGCCTCGCCCTCCAGCATCAGCGCGGGCGTGGTCAGCGCCTCGAAGCGGCGGCGGTCCACCGCGTCGGCGGCGTTGGCGACCAGCTCGCGCAGGAAGATCTCGCGCTCCGAGTAGAGCGCGTGCACGACGAGATCGAGCAGGCGGCCGACCTCGGCGCCGAATTCATGCCGCTCCAGGGCCTCGCTCACGATACTGCTCCTGCAATGGTTGTGTCTCAGGCGGGGCGCGATATGTGCGGCCCGGCCTGATCTTTCAAGCCGGGCCGTGCAGGCCGTGGTGTCGGGCGGGCCGCCGTCAGGCCCGCTTCATCACCCGGCCGCCCTTCATGATCAGCGACAGGTGGCGGCCCTGCCCGGTCAGCAGCGAGAGGTCGCGCAGCGGGTCGCCATCGACCACGATGAGGTCGGCCAGGGCGCCCGGCGCCACCACGCCGATCCGGCCCTCCATCCGGCACAGCCGCGCGGCGACGGCGGTGGCGGAGGCGATCACCGCCTGCGCCGGCAGCACCCGGCCGCGGATGACGAACTCCTCCGACTGGTGCCGGTGCATCGGGCCGAGCAGGTCGGAGCCATAGGCCATGGGCAGCCCGGCCTCCTGCATGATGCGCAGCGAATCCATGCCGGCCAGCCGCACATGGTCCACCTTGCCCACCGCCTCGGCGCCGATGCCGAGCGCCTCGCCCTCCTCCGCCAGCTTGTCGTAGGTGACCAGCGTCGGGACGGCGATGGCGCCCTGCTCGGCGGCGAGGCGCGCCGTCTCCGGGCGGATCAGGTTGCAGTGCTCGAGCGAATGGACGCCGCATTCCACGGCGCGGCGGATCGCCTCGTCGGTGTAGAGATGCGCGGAGACATAGGTGCCGGCGTTGCGCGCCTCCTCCACCGCCGCCCCGATCTCCTCGCGCGAGAAGCCGAGGAAGTGGATCGGGTCGGTGGGGGAGGCGACACCGCCATTCGCCATGATCTTGATGAAGCGCGCACCCCCCTTGATCTCCTGCCGGGCGGCGCGGCGCAGCTCGGGCACGCCGTCGCACAGCCGGCCCAGCGCGCCGAGGCGCCCCTCGAAGGGGCTCGGCGCGTTGTCGAAGGGGCCGCGGAAGTCGCAATGCCCGCCGCTCTGGCTCAGCGCCTTGCCGGAGATGACGAGGCGCGGGGCGGGGAACAGCCCCTCCTGCTCCGCCACCACCTGGCCGTGGTCGGCGCCGCCCACGTCGCGCACCGTGGTGAAGCCGCGCATCAGCATCTCGCCCATCAGCCGGATGGAGCGCGCCATGACCAGGGAATCCGGCAGCGTGGCGTTGCGCGCCAGGCTCGCCTCGACCGCGACGACATGCACATGCGCGTCGATCAGCCCCGGCATCAGGACCTTGCCGGCGAGGTCGATGACGGCGGCGCCCTCCGGCGCGCGGGCGGTGGCGGAGACCTCGCGGATGCTGTCCCCCTCGATCACCACGCCCTGCGGCGCGGTGGGCTCGGGCGCGGTGCCATCGACGATGCGGGCGTTCTTCAGGAAGATGGTGCTCATGGCGTCTTTCACGGATGTCCCTCGGTCAGGCGCGGCGGTGCGGGAGGGGGGAGCCGGCCCCGTGCCCGCCTTCCGGCGCGCGGCAGGCCGCCGGCGCCGATGGCGTGGCGAGTGTAGCGCACCCGCCCCCGGAGGAAAGTTGGGGCGCGCTGCCCGGTGCGGCCCCATGCGGGCCCGGCCGGCAGGGCTTGCGGGCAGGGCTTGCCGGCCGGGCGCGGCGCAGCGGCCGGGGCGGCCATCCGCCCGAGGAAAGCGGCAGGCCGGGCGGATTCCGCCTCCCCGCCTGCAACCCTTGCCGCTCCTGCCGGCTTGGGCAGGGTGCAACGCGCCTGCCATCCGCGGCGAATCGAGGAGTGCTCCCGTGAGTGTTGGCCTGATCGCATTGCTGGACGACGTGTCGGCGCTGGCCAAGGTGGCGGCGGCATCGCTGGACGATGTCGCGGCCCAGTCCGCCAAGGCCGGCACTAAGGCGCTCGGCGTCGTCATCGATGACGCGGCGGTGACGCCGCGCTACGTGGTGGGCTTCGCCGCCAAGCGGGAACTGCCGATCGTCGGGCAGATCGCGCTCGGCTCGCTGAAGAACAAGCTGCTCTACCTGCTGCCCGGATCGCTGGCGCTCAGCTGGCTGGCACCCTGGAGCATCACGCCGCTGCTGATGCTGGGCGGCGCCTATCTCTGCTACGAAGGGGCCGAGAAGGTGCTGCACGCCCTGCGCCCCCATGCCGCCGTGCACCACGAGGAGAAGACCGGCGCCACGCCGCGGGACCCGCAGGCGCTGGAGCGGCAGCGCGTGCGCAGCGCCATCCAGACCGACTTCATCCTGTCGGCCGAGATCATGGCGCTGACGCTGGCCGGGCTGACGGGGCAATCCACTTTCGCGCAGGCGGTGATCCTGGCGGTGGTCGGCATCGGCGTGACGCTGCTGGTCTATGGCTCCGTGGCGCTGATCGTGAAGGCCGACGATGCCGGCGTCTCGCTGGCGGTGAACGAGCGGCCGGCCTCCACCCTGCTGGGCCTGCGCGGCGGTGGCGGCGTGGTGCCGCGGGCCGCCGCCCCGGCACCCGCCGCGGTCAGCCGCCGCGCCGTCCTGCCCAGCGCGATCCCGGTGATCGACGCCCCGCCCGAGCCGTCGAGCGGCGCCGACCGGGCGCTGCGGCCGCTGACCCGGGCGCTTGGCCGCGGGCTGGTGGTGGGCATGCCGCATTTCCTGCGCGTCCTGGCGATCGTCGGCACCGCCGCCATGCTCTGGGTCGGTGGCGGCATCGTGCTGCACGGGCTGGAGGAGTTCGGCGTCACCGCGCCCGGCCATGTCGTGCACGACATCGCGCACCGGGCGGGCGAGTTGTCGGGGGGGCTGGGCGGCGCGGTGTCCTGGCTGGTAACGGCCACCCTGTCCGGCCTGCTGGGGCTGGCCCTGGGCGCGCTCATCATCCCGCTGGCGGAGTATGTGCTGGCGCCGCTGGCCGGCGCCGTGGCGCGGATGGTGCGGCCACGGAAGGCCGCCTGAGGCCAGGCCCCGGCGCGCGCCGCGCCAGGGCCGATCAGGTCAGGGCCGATCAGGTCAGAGCCGGCCGGGTCAGGGCTGGCCGGGTCAGGTGCCGGCCGGGTTCTTGCCGCCCAGCTTGTCCTGCGTCCGGGTCTCGAAGTCGCTGGCGTCGTGCCGCTCGTGCAGCTGGCTGGCCGGGTCGCCGGAGACGCGGTTGACCATGCGCCCGCGCCGGACGGCCGGCCGCTCGCCGATCATGTCCGCCCAGCGCTGCAGGTTCTTGTAGCTGCCGACCTGCAGGAACTCGGCGGCGTCGTAGAGCCAGCCCTTCGCCAGCCCGCCATACCAGGGCCAGATGGCGATGTCGGCGATGGTGTAGGTGCTGCCGGCGATGTACTCGCTCTCCGCCAGGCGGCGGTCCAGCACGTCCAGCTGGCGCTTCGTCTCCATGGCGAAGCGGTTGATGGGGTATTCCATCTTGGTGGGCGCATAGGCGTAGAAGTGGCCGAAGCCGCCGCCCAGATAGGGCGCGCTGCCCATCTGCCAGAACAGCCAGGAGAGGGTCTCGGCCCGCGCCGCCGGCTCGGTCGGCAGGAAGGCGCCGAACTTCTCGGCGAGGTAGGTGAGGATCGCGCCCGATTCGAAGACGCGGATGGGTGCCGGGCCGCTGCGGTCCAGCAGGGCGGGGATCTTGGAGTTCGGGTTGACCGAGACGAAGCCGCTGCCGAACTGGTCGCCCTCGCCGATGCGGATCAGCCAGGCATCGTATTCCGCGCCGCTGTGGCCGAGGGCCAGCAGCTCCTCCAGCATCACCGTGACCTTCACGCCGTTGGGCGTCGCCAGGGAATAGAGCTGGAGGGGGTGGCGCCCGACCGGCAGTTCCTTCTCGTGCGTGGGGCCGGAAATGGGGCGGTTGATGTTGGCGAAGCGGCCGCCGCTGGCCTGGTCCCAGGTCCAGATTTTCGGCGGGCTGTAATCGGCCGGGTTGCTCATTCCAGAATCCTCCGGATCGGTGTCGATCATGGCGGGAGCGGATGGTGCCGCCGTGCCCGGCCCCACGAGAGGCCCGGCGCGATGTCTTGGCAAGAGCCTTGGCGCGGGGGGGGGAGGCAGGGCGCCGCACCGGCTCTGCGCCGGCGCGGCCCGGAGCCCCTCAGGCTTTCAGCAGCGCCGCGAGCTGCGGCACGTAATCCTGCCCGTGCCCCTGGGCGACCACCGAATCCAGCGTGGTCCCGACCGCGTCGGCGATGGCGCGGTGCACGCCGGCCGCTTCCGCCGCCTGGCGGTAATAGCCCAGATCCTTGGCGGCGTTGCTGATGAAGAACGGCACGGAGGAGGGGTCGCCCTCGAGCAGGAAGGGCGAGATGCGCTGCAGCGCCGTGCCGCCGCCGCCGCCCTGCGCCAGCACGTCGACCAGCGTGGCCATCTCCACCCCGGCCTTCTGCCCGTGCGCCGCCACCTCGGCCAGCAGCGCCAGGAAGCCGAGCGAGACGTAGTTGTGCAGCAGCTTCATCAGGTGGCCGGAGCCGACGCCGCCGATATGGGTGATGTTCTCGCTGAAGGTCTCGAGCAGCGGGCGGAGCCGCTCCAGCAGCGCCGTGTCGCCGCCGACGAGGAGGTTCAGCGTGCCGGCGCGGGCATGCTGCGGCAGCCGGGTCATGGCCGCGTCCAGGAACTGCCCGCCCGCGGCGGCGACGGCGGCGGCCATGCGCGCGCTGGATTCCGGCAGCGCGGTGGAGCAGTCCACCACCACCGTGCCCGGCCGCAGATGCGCGACCACGCCGTCCGCCCCGGTCAGGATCGCCTCCACCTGCGGCGAGCCGGTCACGCAGAGCACGATGATATCGGCCGCCTGCGCGACATCGGCGATCCGCGGCGCCACCTGCACGCCCATGCCCTGCAGGTCGTCCACCGGCTGGTTGCCGGGATGGTCCAGGATGGTCAGCCCGTAACCCGCTTTCGCGATGTTCCAGGCGATGCCATGCCCCATGAGGCCGATGCCGATCATGCCGATCGCGGGTTGCTTGCTCATATTCCCTCCTGGTCCAAGGCTTGCCGCCGGACCGTGCGGCATGGCCGTCTCGCGGCAGCATAACGCAACCGGGCAGGGTGGAGTAGCCAGCCCCCCCCCTGCCCGCGGGGCAGGCGGCCCTGGCGCATGAGCATCATTGGCCCCGGTGATTTGGGGCCTGCGCGACCTGGGCCCATATCCCCGCATGACACCGGCCCCCTCGGTCAGCACCCGCCCCGGGGCCGCCCATCTGGATCACGCCCACCATGAAGAAGATCGGCTTCCTGTCCTTCGGCCACTGGACGCCCGCCCCCGGTTCCGGCACCCGCTCCGCCGCCGACGCCCTGCTGCAATCCATCGACCTCGCCGTGGCGGCGGAGGAACTGGGCGCGGATGGCGCCTATGTCCGCGTCCACCACTTCGCCCGGCAGCTCGCCTCGCCCTTCCCCCTGCTCGCCGCGATGGCGGCGAAGACCCGCCGCATCGAGCTCGGCACCGCCGTCATCGACATGCGCTACGAGAACCCGCTCTCCATGGCCGAGGATGCCGGGGCCGCCGACCTCATCAGCGGCGGCCGCCTCCAGCTCGGCCTCAGCCGTGGCTCGCCCGAGCAGGTGATCGATGGCTGGCGCCATTTCGGCCATGCCCCGGCCGACGGCGAGACCGACGCCGATATGGGCCGCCGCCACGCCCTGGCCTTCCTGGAGGTGCTGGGCGGCCAGGGGATCGCCCGGCCGAACCCGCGCCCGATGTTCCCCAACCCGCCAGGCCTGCTGCGCCTCGAGCCGCATTCGGAAGGGCTGCGCGAGCGCATCTGGTGGGGCTCCGGCTCCAACGCCACGGCGGCCTGGGCGGCGCGGCAGGGCATGAACCTGCAAAGCTCCACGCTGAAGGACGACGAGAGCGGCGAGCCCTTCCACATCCAGCAGGCCGCCCAGATCCGCGCCTACCGCGCCGCCTGGCGGGAGGCCGGCCATGCCCGGGCGCCCCGCGTCTCGGTCAGCCGCAGCATCTTCCCGCTGCTCGACGACCGCGACCGCGCCTATTTCGGCAGCGGCGGCAAGGAGCGGGACCAGGTCGGCTTCCTCGACGAGAAGACCCGCGCCATCTTCGGCCGCGGCTATGCCGCCGAGCCGGAGGAACTGGCCGCGCAGCTCCGCGCCGACGAGGCCATCGCCGAGGCGGACACCCTGCTGCTGACCATCCCCAACCAGCTCGGCGTCGCGTACTGCGCCCATGTCATCGAGGGCGTGCTGAAGCACGTCGCCCCGGCGCTGGGCTGGCGCTGAGACCCGCGCGCCCGGCGGATGCTACTCCAGCCGCAGCCCCGCCTCGCGCACGACGCGCGCCAGCGTCTCCACATCCTGCCGCGCCAGGGTCTCCATCTCGGCCACGGTCAGCGGCTTGAGCACCACGCCGGAGGCGGCGGCCACCTCCCGCACCTTCGGATCCCGCGTCGCCGCGCGCAGGGCGGCGTTGACCTTCTCGATCACCGCCGGCGGCGTGCCGGCGGGCGCGAAGACCGCGAACCAGGCATCCACCGTGTAGCCCGGCAGCCCGGCCTCCGCCGTCGTCGGCACATCGGGCAGGGCCGGCAGGCGGGCCTCGCTGGCCACGGCCAGGGCCTTGAGCTGCCCGCCCTGGAGCAGCGACATGGCCGAGGAGGGCGTGGTGATGAAGATGTCCACGCGCCCGCCCACCACATCCTGCAAGGCCGGCGCCGCGCCGCGATAGGGCACGTGCAGCATCGGCGCGCCCACCCGCTGCGCCAGTTGCAGCCCGGCGATGTTCTGGATCGAGCCGGTGCCGGCGGAGGCGTAGGTGACGCGGCCGGGATTCTCCCGGATGTGCCCCACCAGCTCGGCCAGGCTGCGGACCGGGATGCCCGGCCCGGCGAAGATGACGTGCGGCGCGAGGGTGGCCATGCCCACGGCGGCGAGGTCGCGGTTCGGCTCCCAGCCGATATCCGGCATCAGCGCCGTGTTGGCGCCGTGGTAGCCGGAATACTGCAGCAGCAGCGTGTAGCCGTCCGGCCTGGCGCGGGCGGCGGCCAGGATGCCGACATTGCCGTTGCCGCCCGAGCGGTTCTCGATCACCACCGGCTGCCCGAGCGTCTGGCCCAGCGCCTCCTGGAACAGCCGCGCGGCGAAGTCGGTGCCCCCGCCGGGCGGGTTGGGCACGATCAGCGTGATCGGCCGGTCCGGCCAGCCGGCCCCAGCTTTCTGGGTTCCAGTCTGTTGGGTTCCAGTCTGCTGGGCCTGGGCCTCGCTGGCGGCGAGGCCGGCCGTGGCCAGCAGGAACAGGCGGCGTGTGGTGCCCATGATGCGTCTCCCCGTTTTTCTTGGTTGGGCCTGCTGATGGTGGCGCGGTGCCGTTCAGCCCGGCGCCGGCTCCAGCAGGTTGATCGGCCGGCCGGCGGCGAAGGCGAGGATCTGCTCCACCGCCGTGTCGTAGAGCGCCTCGTAGGTGGCTTCCTCGACATAGCCGAGATGCGGTGTGCAGAGCGCGTTGGGCAGGGCCAGCAGCGGGTGCCGCCCGCCCAGCACCGGCTCCTCCTCATAGACATCGACCGCGGCGCGGCCGGGCCTGCCCTGGCGCAGCGCCGCCTCCAGCGCGCCGGCCGCGATGATCTGCGCCCGGCTGGTGTTCACCAGCAGCGCGCGGGGCTTCATCCGCGCCAGGTCGGCCGCCGTCACCACGCCCTGTGTCTCCGGCGTCAGGCGGATGTGCAGCGAGAGCACGTCGCTCTCCGCGAAGAAGGCCTCGCGGCTTTCCGCGAAGGCATGGCCGGCGGCGCGGGCGCGCTCCCGCGTGCCCTCCCGGCCCCAGCACAGGATGCGCATGCCGAAGGCCTCGCCGACCCGTGCCACGCGGCCGCCGATCCGCCCCAGCCCGTAGAGGCCCAGCACCCGCCCCGAGAGGCCGGTGCCGAGGCTGCCCTGCCACTGCCCGTCGCGCAGGCGCTGCGCCTCCTCCGGGATGTGCCGCAGCGCCGCCAGGATCAGCGCCCAGGTCAGTTCCGCCGTCGCCTCCACCCCGCCGCCGCCGCCGGCGCAGACCGTGATGCCAAGCGCCCGGCATGCGGCGAGGTCGATATGGTCGACATTGCGCCCCGTCTGGCTGATCAGCCGCAGCTCTGGCAGGCGTTCGAGGAGGGCGCGGGGCAGGGCGGTGCGCTGCTGGGTGAGCAGCACCGCCTCGGCCCCCGCGAGGCGCGCGGCCAGCGCCGCCGCGTCGCGCGGCGCGTCGTGGAAGACGGCCAGCTCATGGCCGCGCAGCTTCGCCGCGCAGCGCAGCCCGGCGAAGGCGCGCGGATAGTCGTCGAGGATGGCGATGCGCATGGCCCGCCGCCTCAGCCCGCTGCCGCCGGCGCGGGCACCGGCCGCGCCGCGCCGCCCGGCAGCACCGCCCGCAGCGAGGTGCGCACCACCGCGGCCAGCGGCCCCGGCGCGCGCAAGGCCTGCGCGAGCGCCGGCAGGTCCGCCTCCGTCTCCACCCGCAGCAGCGGCGCGCCGAAGGCGGCGCACCAGGCGCCGAGATCGGGGTTGGCGAGGTCGGTGCCCGAGACGCGGCCCGGATGCTGCCGCTCCTGGTGGATGCGGATGGAAGCGTAGCTGCCATTGTCGGAGAGCAGCAGCTTGATCGGCAGGCGGCGCGCCATGCCGACGGCCAGCTCGCCGCCGGTCATCAGCGCCCCGCCATCGCCCACCGCGCAGATCACCGTGCGCTCCGGGTGGCGCAGCGCCGCGGCCACCGCCGCCGGCACGCCGAAGCCCATGGCGCCCGAGATCGGCGCCAGCAGGCGCTGCGGCGGCCGCCAGGCGAGCTTGCGGTAGAAGGGCGCGGCGAAGGTGCCGGCATCGAGGGTGACGATGGCATCCGCCGGCGCGCATTCGCCCACCAGCTGCGCCACGCGCAGGAAGGGCAGGCCATCCGGGAAGTCCCCGGCGGTGGCGCGGCTGTCCGCCTCCTGGAGCTGCCGCAGGCGGCGGTTCCAGCCGTCACGGCCGGGCGGGGCGGCGGCGGGCTCGGCGGACAGCGCCGCCAGCACCGCGCGCGCCTCGGCGGCGATGGCCAGCTCGGCCGGGAACAGCCAGCCCAGGAAGCGCGGATCGGCGCAGACATGCACGAGGCGCTGCCCGGGCGCCGGCCAGCTGTAGCCCTGGGTGGTGATGTCGGTCAGCCGCGTGCCGAGGGCGAGCACCAGGTCCGCCTCGGCGAAAGCCTGCCGCTGCGCGTCCGGGTTGCGCAGCCCGAGATCGCCGGCATAGAGCGGATGGTCGTTGGGGAAGAGGTCCTGGCGGCGGAAGGAGACCGCC
>NZ_JCACVY010000088.1:0-17877 GCF_058833935.1 Roseomonas sp. TS2
GGCCGCGCAGTGCGAGGTAGAAGGCGGCATAGGCGTGGCGCGGCGGCGTGTCCGGGTCGTGATAGGCGGCGGAGCGGTCCAGCGCGCCGCCACGGTCCGGCTGCACCGCCAGCAGGAGGTTGCCGAGGCGGAGATGGCGGAAATGGAAGGCGCCGTCCCGGCAGGCGGGGTCCGCCGCCGGGTCGCCCCAGGCGGCGGTGATCTTTTCCACGAGTTCGGCGGGCACGTCCGCCAGGGCCGCGCGGTATTCGGCCAGAGTGAGGAGCGGGGCGGCCTCGCCGCGCGTCAGCGCCCGCGCCAGGGCTTCGGCATCGGGCCGCTCCTCGCCCAGCGTGTAGCCGGAGGCGGAAAGGTCCTCGAGCAAAGCGGCGAGGCTGGCGAAGGAATCAAGCCCCACCGCGTGCCCCGCCTGCCCGCCCACCGCCGGATAGTCCGAGAGCAGCACCGCCACGCGGCGCGCCGCGCGCGGCGTGGCGGCGAGGCGCGCCCAGCCCAGGGCGCGCTCGGCAGCGAGGGCGATGCCCGCCGCGTCCGGCGCCAGCAGGGTGCGGGACTGCTCCAGGCCAGGCAAAGGCGGCGCCTCCGCCTTGAAGCCGATGGCGGCGGTGAGCAGGCGGCCATCCAGCTCCGGCAGCACCACCTGCATGGCGAGGTCGCTCTGCGACAGGCCGCGCGACGATGCGGCCCAGAGATCGCGCGCGGCGCCGGAGAGGATGAGTTGCAGCACGGGCGCGCCGGCGGCTTCCAGCGGCGAGGCGCCATCCTGCCGGGCGGAGAAGGCGGTGGCGTTCAGCACCACGGCGGGGCGCCATGCCGCCAGCCGCTGCCGCACCAGCGCGGCGGAGGCGGGCTCCTTCAGGCTGGCGGCGTAGAGGCCGCGCACGCGCAGGCCGCGCGCCCGCAGGGCGGCGGCGAGCGCCAGCATCGGCGCGATGTCGCCCGAGACGAGGTGCGAGCGGTAGAAGACGATGACGGCCTGGGGGTCGTTCTCTTCCAGGCCGAGCGGGTGCTCGCCGGCCGGCGGCAGGGGAAGCGGGGCGGCGCCGTCATCCGCGCCGAGGCCCGCCGCGTGGGCCGCGAGGCGCAGCGCGGCGGCCAGGTTCTCCGGCCCGCCGGCCAGTAGCAGCGCATCAAGCCGCGCATGGAGGGCGGGTGGCATGGTGGAGAGGGCGGCGAGCTTCGCATCATCCCGCCCGCAGCCGGGGAGGAGGGCGAGGGGGATGCCCTCGCGCCGGCAGAGGGCGGCCACCTCCTCGGCGCCGTAGCGCCAGTATTCCAGCCCGCCCAGCAGCCGGATGACGACGCAGCGCGAGCGCGCCAGCGTCTCCTCCGCGTAGAGATCCACCGAGAGCGGATGGCGCAGCCGCCCGAGATTGGCCAGCCGCAGCGTGGGCCGCGGCTCCGCCAGCAGCGACCAGCCCATGGCGGCGGCGCCGAGGTCGCTGTCGCTGAAGGAGAGCAGCACGAGATCGGCCGGGGCGTGGCCGAGATCCTCGGCCTGCTCCGTCTCGTCCAGGCTGCGTGTCTCGCGGACCAGGAGGTGCATCAGTTCCGTTTTTTTTTGGAAAAAAGAACCAAAAAACTTTTGTCAGTTGGCGGCGCGCCAAACTCGAAAAGTCTTTTTGCTTCTTTTTCTTCAGAAAAAGAAGATTCTTACTTCAGGATGGCCTTGGCGATGGCCTCCTGATCCATCCCTGCCTGCCCGATGATGACGAGGTGCCCGTCGCGGTCATTCTTCCAGGGCCGGTCGAAATGCTGGCGGAAGCGGCGGCCGACGCCCTGCACGGCGAGGCGCATCGGCTTGCCCTTCAGCCGCACGAAGCCCTTGATGCGCAGGATGTCGTGCCGCGCGGCGATCTCTGGAAGGCGGTGCAGAAGTTCGTCGGCCGAGTCGTATTCCGGCAGGACAAGAACAAAACTCTCGAAATCGTCGTGCTCATGCGCGCCATCCTCCGCGTCGTGGTGCGAGGGGCGGGCGGCGAGGTCGTCCTCGGCGGCGGCTTTGAGGCCGAGCAGGATATCGGGCGGGAGCGCGCCCTCGCGGGCGGGCACCATCTTCACCGCGCGCGGCAGGTGCGGCGCGATCTCGGCGCGCAGCTTCGCCAGCGCCGCCTCGTCCAGCAGGTCGGCCTTGTTGAGCACGACGATGTCGGCGCTAGCGAGCTGGTCCTCGAACACTTCCGCGAGCGGGTTGTCGTGGTCGAGCGAGGGGTCGGCGGCGCGTTGGGCGGCGACGGCCTCCGGGTCGTCGGCGAAGCGGCCCTCGGCGGCGGCGGGGCCGTCCACCACCGTCACCACGCCATCGACCGTGACGCGGGAGCGGATGGCAGGCCAGTTGAACGCCTTGATCAGCGGCTTGGGCAAGGCGAGGCCGGAGGTCTCGATCAGGATGTGCTCGGGCGGGTTGGCGCGGCCGAGCAGCGCCTCGATGGTGGGGATGAAATCGTCCGCCACGGTGCAGCAGAGGCAGCCATTGGCGAGCTCGACGATGTTCTCCGCCTCGCAGCCGGGGATGCCGCAATCCTTCAGCGTCTCGCCATCGACGCCGAGGCTGCCGAACTCGTTGACGATGATGGCGATGCGGCGCCCATCGGCGTGCTGCATCAGGTGGCGCAGCAGCGTGGTCTTTCCCGCGCCGAGGAAGCCGGTGACGATGGTGGCGGGCACTTTTTCCAGCGCGCTCATGCGGCGTTCTCCTTCGGGGTCTCGGTCAGCGAGGGGAGGCGGCCCAGCACCACGCTGCGCAGCGAATCCGGGCGGCGGGAGGGCAGCACGGCGCCGGTGGCGTGCGCCGCATAGGTCTCGCCATAGGCCAGCAGGTCTTCGGCCAGGGCGGGGGAGAGGCGGCCGAGCAGGTAGCTCCACTTGCCCGGCTGCGTCATCGCGGCGGCGCAGCCCTGCTGGCAGACGGAGAGGCAGGTGACGGGGCGCAGTTCCACCGGCGGCGCCGGGTGGGCGGCCAGCGCCTGTTCCAGCGCCGCGAGCAGGTGGCGGCCGGGGGGCGTCTCGCCTTCTTCCAGCGTGCGCCCGGCGCGGCAGGTGGTGCAGACCAGCAGCACCGGCTTGGCGGGAAGGGGGGTATCCGGCATCCGTGACCTCAGCCCTGAACAGGGGGCACCCGAAGGTGCCTGGCGCGCATGAGGTGCCGACCGCCCGTGCCGTCTCCGGCGCCGGGTCGAGGCGCCCGGGGGTGGATGCCCGAGCACATCGCCGCCCGCCGGGGCACCCCGCCCGGTGGCACGATCCGATGGCGATGGCAGGTCTCCTGGCTCGCGGATCAGGCACGGAGCGCCGGCCTTCCCGGCGCCGCGTGGCGCCAGTGGCATGGTGGCGATCCGCTCTCCGCCTACAGTTGCGGGGGCAGCCGCGGCCTGGGGCGTTGCCGCCCGTCACCGCATTCCCTTTTCACCTTCCGCGGACGGAAGGACCATCGCCGGGTTGGTAGGCGGCGGCGGGGCCGGGAGTCAAACCCTCTCTCGCTCCCGCCGCAGCTTGCAGGCTACTTGCCGGGATGTTTTCGGTTCTTTGAACCATACGGATGGGCATGGTGAATACAATATGAGTCCGGGCTCGCATCGAAGGGAGCAATAGAAAGCGCGTTGTTTTATTTTCTCATGAAATATCCGTGCCTCCTGCCGGCATATTCTCGTGGCTCCCGGTCTCTTGATTGTTCCAGGAGAAGATCGCGGGCAGGATGATTTTGCCTTTGGGCTGGACAATTTCAGCCGGCTCGTCTAAAGCCTCTGCAACCTATGAGGCGGCGACACAGCAATGTGTCTTTTTTGGGGCGGGCCGGATGGCCTTGGACCCCTTTCGGCCTGTTCGGGCTGCCGGTCCGTTCAGGCCCCGCCTTCCGACCCACCCCATGGAGGTGATGCCGACCGCCCGGCGGACGGCAGACCACGAGGACGCATGGAACCAGAAACCCCCACCCGGCCGGGCGACGACGCCCCGCCGCCGGTGAAGATCGCGCTTCGCAACGTCTTCAAGGTGTTCGGCGACCAGCCGGACGACGCCATCCGGATGGTCCGCGAGGGCCGCACGAAGGATGAGATCCACGCCGAGACCGGCTGCACGGTCGGCGTCAACGATGCCAGCTTCGACATCCATGCCGGCGAGATCTTCGTCATCATGGGCCTCTCGGGCTCCGGCAAGTCCACCCTGCTGCGGCTGATCAACCGGCTGATCGAGCCCTCCGCCGGCGCGATCCTGGTCGAGGGCCAGGACATCACCCGCATGTCGAAGCGCGAGCTGATCGAGCTGCGCCGGCGCGACATGAGCATGGTGTTCCAGTCCTTCGCCCTGCTGCCCAACCGCACCGTGCTGGACAACGCCGCCTTCGGCCTGGAAGTGGCCGGCGTGGCCGAGGCCGAGCGCCATGCCAAGGCGATGGCCGCGCTAAAGGGCGTGGGCCTCGACGCCTATGCGCAGAGCCGGCCGGACCAGCTCTCTGGCGGCATGAAGCAGCGCGTCGGCCTCGCCCGCGCCCTGGCGAGCGAGCCCACCGTGCTGCTGATGGACGAGGCCTTCTCCGCCCTCGACCCGCTGATCCGCACCGAGATGCAGGACGAACTGCTGCGCCTGCAATCCGAGCAGAGCCGCACCATCATCTTCGTCAGCCACGACCTCGACGAGGCCATGCGCATTGGCGACCGCATCGCCATCATGCAGCACGGCGTGGTGGTGCAGGTGGGCACGCCGGACGAGATCGTGACGAAGCCGGCCAACGACTATGTCCGCTCCTTCTTCCGCAACGTCGATGTCAGCCAGGTGTTCCGCGCCGGCGACATCGCGCGCGAGACGCAGGTGACGCTGATCGAGCGCCGCGGCATGGCCATCCCCGCCGCGCTGGAGCGGATGCGCCGGCACGACCGGGACTTCGCCATCGTCGTCGGGCGGGACAAGAAGTACCACGGCATGGTCAGCGCCGAATCGCTCTCCCGCGCCGCGCGCAGCGGCGAGGCGGACCCCTACCACCGCGCCTTCCTGGCCGATGTGCAGCCGATCGACGCCGCCGACACCCTGTCCGACGTGATGGGCCGCGTGGCGCAGAGCCCGCACCCCGTGCCGGTGGTGGATGCCGAGCGCCGCTATGTCGGCTCGATCAGCAAGTCCGCCCTGCTGATGTCGCTCGACCGCTCCGGCAACTGAGGACCGCACCCCATGCAGGATCTCGACCTTGGCATCGGTGACGGCGCCGATGCCGTCGTCAACTACGTGCTCGACCATTTCACGCCGGCGCTGGACGGCATCGCCGCCGGCATCGGCTTCGTCACCGACGGCATCCGCGACGGGCTGACCGGCCTGCCGCTGCCGGTGGCCGTCATCGCCATCGCGCTGCTGGCGCTGTGGCGGGTGGGCTGGAAGTTCGCCCTCTTCGCCATCGCGGCCCTGCTGCTGATCGGCGGCATGGGGCTGTGGGAGCGGATGATGGAGACGCTCTCCCTCGTCCTCGCCGCCACGCTCATCGCCATCGCGCTCGGCGTGCCGCTCGGCATCGCCATGGCGCGCAGCAATGCGGTGCAGATGGTGGCGCGCCCGGCGCTCGACCTGATGCAGACCATGCCGGCCTTCGTCTACCTGATCCCGGCCGCCATGTTCTTCGGCCTCGGCGCCGTGCCGGGCACCATCGCCACCGTCATCTTCGCCATGCCGCCGGTGGTGCGGCTGACCAACCTCGGCATCCGCCAGGTGCATGCCGAGTTCATCGAGGCCGGGCTCGCCTTCGGCTGCACGCCCACGCAGCTGCTGCTGAAGGTGCAGATCCCGAACGCCCTGCCCTCGATCATGGCCGGCATCAACCAGACCATCATGCTCTCCCTCTCCATGGTGGTCATCGCCTCGATGATCGGCGCGGGGGGGCTCGGCAACACCGTGCTCACCGGCATCCAGCGGCTCGATGTCGGCACCGGCTTCGAGGGCGGGCTCGCCGTCGTGGTGCTGGCCGTGCTGCTCGACCGGATCACGCAGAGCTTCGGGCAGGCCGGGCACGGCTTCCGGTTCCGCCAGCTTTTCGCGGGGCGCGGGTGACAAGCCGTAGCCGGGGGAAGGAATTCCCCCGGGCCCCCTTCTTTTCCTTCTGCAAGTTCCCGGGCGGGCCTGCGGCCACGCCCCAACAACAGGAGACACGCATGCTTCTCAACAAGCGCACCTTCCTCGGCCTCTCCGCCGGCCTCCTCGCCGCTCCCCTGGCGTCTCCGGGCCTGCTGCGGGCGCAGCCGGCCGGCAGCATCAAGCTCGGCTTCGCCCCCTGGGCCGATGCCGAGTTCATCACCCGCCTCGCCGCCAAGCTGATCGAGGACCGGCTGGAGACCAAGGTCGAGCTGATCCAGACTGACGTGGCGCCGCTCTACCAGGGCCTGACCCGCGGCGACGTGGACGCCATGCTGATGTGCTGGCTGCCGCAGACCCATGCCGACTACTGGAAGCGCGTGGAAGGCAAGGTCGAGCGCCTCGGCACGCTCTACAGCGGCGCCAAGCTGGGCTGGGTGGTGCCGTCCTACGTGCCGGAGGCGGAGGTCGCCTCGATCGCCGACCTGGCCAAGCCGGGGGTGCAGGAGAAATTCCGCGGCCGCATCCAGGGCATCGAGCCCGGCGCCGGCCTGACCCGCCTCTCCAAGGAGGCCGTCGGCACCTATGGGCTGAAGGACTACACCCTGCAGGAGGCCAGCGAGGCGGCCATGCTCAGCGTCGTGGACCGCGCCATGCGCAGCGAGCGCTGGGTGGTGGCCACCGCCTGGAGCCCGCACTGGATGTTCGGCAAGTACGACCTGCGCTACCTGGCCGACCCGAAGGGCGCGCTGGGCGCCGCCGAGGAGGTGCTGGCGCTGGGCCGCCAGGGCCTGCGCGAGGCCAACCCGAAGGTGGCCGGCTTCCTCTCCCGCCTCAACATGCCGCTCGACGAGCTGGAGAGCGCCATGCTGGTGGCGCAGGAGAAGTCCTACGACCAGGCGGTGGCCTCCTACATCGAGACCAATGCCGAGCGCGTGGACGACTGGCTGGAGGCAGCCTGACGGCAAGGCCGGCCGGGGTATCGCCCGGCCGGCCTGCTCCCGGCGCCAGAAATGCCGGGAAAACGCCAAGCCTGTGTTTATTCAGTATTTCTTTACTCCATCACGTACCCGTGAGACAAAGCGGTGGTCACAACGAAGTGATCTGCTATGTCTCACAGTGTCAGCTTCCAGGAGGGTGAGGCGCAGGGCGCGGCCTTCACGGGTTCCGGGGCCGCTCCGGCCCAGAGCGGATCGCGCGCGGCCACCTCCTGGAATGTCGGGCGCCTTCTGCGGATAGGCCTCGGCGCGCTGATCCTGGGCACTGCCCTGCTCTTCCTGTGGGACCGCTTCTTCACCTTCTCCAGCACCCGGGCCGTGCTCAGCGCCGCGCCCTTCGCCCTGCGCGCGCCCGTCGAGGGTATCCTGCAGGCCGAGCCGCGGCTGCCGGGCAGCCTGCTGGAGCGGGGGGCGCGCTTCGGCCAGATCCAGAACGAGCGGATCGACGATGGCCGGCTGACGGAGCTCGGGGCGGGGGTGCGGGTGCTGGAGGCGGAGATCACCGCCATCGAGCGCCGCCTGCGTGGCACCGCGGCGCGGGCCGGCGCGGCGGGCGAGGCGGCCGGCGCCTTCCGTCAGACCCGGCTGGAGCAGATCGCGGCGCGCCGGGCAGAGGCCGAGGCGCAGCTTTCCGCCGCTGCGGCGCGGCTGCGCGCGGCCGAGGCGGGGCTGGCCCGCGGCGAGGCGCTGCGCCGGGGCGGCTACATCGCCGCCGCCGCGCTGGACGCCCTGCGGCGCGAGCGGGATGTGGCGAGCGGCGAGCACCGTGCCGCCGCCCAGCGCCGCGCCGCTGTGCTGGCGGAGCAGGCGGGGGCCGAGGGCGGCGTCTTCGCGGCCGAGGCCGGGACCGACCGCTCCGCCTCCCAGCAGAGCCAGGACCGGCTGCAGCTGGCGGAGCTGGAGCTGGAGGCCAGCCTGGCCGAGCGCCATGCCCGCCTCGCCGCGATGCGCGGGCGGCTGGAGCACGAGGCGGCGCGCATCGCCCGGCTGCGCGAGGCCACGCTGATGGTGCCCGCCGAGGCGCGGCTGGTCAGCCTCGCGGCGCAGCCCGGCGAGTATGTCCGGCAGGGACAGGAGATCGCCGGCTTCGTCGATTGCACCCGCCCCCTGGTGCGGGCGGAGATGGATGAGCGCGGCTTCCGCGCCCTGCGCCTCGGCATGCGCGCCCGCTTCATGATGGCCGGTGAGCGCGAGGAGCATGAGGGGCGGGTGGTGCAGCTGCTGCCGCCCATGCTGGCCGGCCCCGAGGGGCGCGAAACCTTCCTCGCCGTGGTTCAGGTCGCGTCCGACCGGTTGAGCCGGGGTTGCGAGGTGGGCCGGATCGGCAGCGTGCGCTTCGGCTGAGGGCGCCGCCATGGGCCCGGACCTCGCGCAATCCTTCGTGCCGCTGCTGCTGGTGCTGGGCCTCGGCATCCTGGTGCTGCCCGGCCTGCGGCCCGACAACAAGGTGGCGCGGATGGTGGGTGCGGGGCTGACCGCCGCGCTGCTGCTCCGCTACCTGCACTGGCGCCTGACCGGCACGCTGCCGCCCCTGGCGCCGGAGTGGCAGAGCCTGGCCGCCTGGGGCTTCTTCACGGTGGAGGCGCTCAGCTCGCTGGCCGGGCTGCTGCTGCTGCACGTCCTCTCCCGCACGCGCGACCGCAGCGCAGAGGCGAGCGCCCACCCGGTGGAGGGCTTTCCCGGCGGCCCGCCGCTGATCGACGTGCTGATCCCGACCTACAACGAGCAGCGCGAGATCCTCTACCGCACCATCATCGGCGCCATGGCGCAGGACTATCCGCGCTTCCGCGTCTGGGTGCTGGACGATGGCCGGCGCCCCTGGCTGGCCGAGATGGCCGAGGGCCTCGGCGCCCACTACCGCACGCGCGGCGACAACAGCCACGGCAAGGCCGGCAACATGAACGCCGCGCTGGAGCACCTGCTGGCCCTGCCGGAGCCGCCCGACGCCGTGGCCGTGCTGGACGCCGATTTCGTGGCGACGCCCGTCTTCCTGCGCCGCGCCGCCGCCCTGCTGCACGACCCGAAGGTGGCGGTGGTGCAGACGCCGCAGTATTTCTTCAACCCCGACCCGGTGCAGCTCAACCTCGGCGCCGCCAGCCTCATCCCCGACGAGCAGCGCTTCTTCTTCGACGTCATCCTGGCCTCGAAGGACGCGCACGGCACCGCCTTCTCCTGCGGCACCTCGGCGCTGGTGCGCGCCTCCGCGCTGCGCGCCATCGGCGGCTTCCCGACCGAGAGCGTGACGGAGGACCTGCTGCTCTCCCTCAAGATGACCGGCCTCGGCCTGCGCACCGCCTACCTGAACGAGCCGCTGACGGCGGGGCTGGCGCCGGAGGGGCTGCAGGAATACCTGACGCAGCGCGGCCGCTGGTGCCTCGGCACCATGCAGATCGTCCGCACGCCCTGGGGGCCGCTCTCGCGCGGGCCGGTGCCCTGGCTGATGCGGTTGCACACGCTCGACACCGTGCTGTTCTGGACCGTCGGCGCGCTGATCCGCGTGCTCAGCCTGCTGGTGCCCATCCTCTACTGGTGGGTGGGGCTGGTGGTGATGGAGACGGATCTGCCCTCCATCCTGGAGCATCTCGGCCCCTACTGGGTGTGCTGCGTGCTGTTCCTGGGCTGGGTCAGCCGCGGCACCAACGTGCCGCTGATGGCGGAGGCGATGGCGCTGCTGGTGGCGCGCGAATCGCTGCGCGCCAGCGCGGTGGGGCTGTTCGGCTCCCGCGACCAGAAGTTCAAGGTGACCGCCAAGGGCGCGATGCGCGACCGGGTGGTGGTGCAGTGGTCGCTGATGGCCTGGTTCCTGGTGCCGGCGGGGCTGACCCTGGGCGGCATCCTGATGCGCGTGCTGGCCGGCCCCATCAGCGGCACGCCGCCGCAGGTGGAGGCGATGAACCTGTTCTGGAGCCTCTACAACATTGCCACCCTGCTCGTGGCGGCGCTGATGTGCGTCGAACGCCCGCGCTTCCGGCGGGAGGAGCGCTTCGGCGCCGACGAGGCCGCCACCCTGGTGGTGGAGGGCGCGCGCTGGCCCGTGCGGGTGACGGACATCTCGGCCATCGGCTGCCGCCTGGCCCTGCCGCCGGGCTGCGGCCTCTCGCGCGGCGCGCAGGTGGTGGTGGAGCTGGCCGGGGCCGGCCCTGTGGAGGGGGAGGTGCGGCGCGTCAGCCAGGGGCATGGCCATGTCGCCTTCGTCCTCTCGCCCGCCACCCAGGCGGCGCTGGTGCGCAAGATCTTCTCGGGCGTCTATGTCCGCTCCGTCACGCGGCTCAGCCCCTGGCAGCTGCTGTGCATCCTGGCGCGCCGCGCCTTCGGCTGAGGGGGCGCGCTTCCCCGCTGGTGCGGCGCGCCGGATTGGCCCAGTTTCCGCCGCATGAGTTTTATCCTCGTCCTGGGCGGTGCCCGCTCCGGCAAGTCCCGCCACGCGGAGGCGCTGACCGCCCGCCACCCCGCCCCCTGGGCCTATCTCGCCACGGCCGAGGCGTGGGATAACGAGATGCGCGCCCGCATTGCCGAGCACCGGGCGCGGCGCGATGCGCGCTGGGAGATGCTGGATGCGCCGCTCGACCTGCCCGCCGCACTGGCGGAGGCCGGCCCCCGCCCGGCGCTGGTCGATTGCCTGACGCTGTGGCTGACCAACCTGATGCTGGGGGAGCACGACATCCCCGCCGCCACGGCGGCGCTGCTCGCTGCGCTGGAGGCCCGCGCCGCGCCCACCGTGCTGGTGGCCAATGAGGTGGGGCTCGGCATCGTGCCGGAGAACGCGCTGGCCCGCCGCTTCCGCGATGCGGCGGGGCGGCTGAATCAGGATCTGGCGGCGCGCGCCGCCTCGGTGCATTTCATCGCCGCCGGCCTGCCGCTGGTGCTGAAGGGGGAGCCATGACCGAAGACGAGGACGCCGCCCGCCACCGCGAGAAGATGGCGAGGCGCAAGGCCGTGCAGGATGCCGAGGTGGCCGGCAAGACGGTGGAGAAGGGCCTGCTGATGGTCCACACCGGCGCCGGCAAGGGAAAGTCCACCGCCGCCTTCGGGCTGGCGATGCGGATGCTGGGGCGCGGCCGTCGCGTCGGCGTGGTGCAGTTCATCAAGGGTGCCTGGAGCACCGGCGAGCGTGGCCTGCTGGAAGCCTACGCCATGCTGGAATGGCACAGCATGGGCGAGGGCTTCACCTGGGAGACGCAGGACCGCGCGCGCGACATCGCCGCCTGCCGCCGCGCCTGGGATCAGGCGAAGCGCATGATGGCCGAGGCGGAGCTGGGCCTGCTGGTGCTGGACGAGCTGTGCATCGCGCTGCGCTACGACTACCTGCCGCTGGACGAGGTGCTGGCCGGCCTCGCCGCCCGCCCGCACGGCCTGCACGTGGTGGTGACGGGCCGCAACGCGCCACAGGCCCTGCTGGAGGCCGCCGACATGGTGACCGAGATGAAGCCGGTGAAGCACCATTTCGCCGCCGGGGTGAAAGCCCAGGAAGGCATCGAGTTCTGAAAAACTGACAGAAAAAAGAAGGGGGTCCGGGGGAATTCATTCCCCCGGATTCTTTTGGAGTTTCTTTTATGAAGGCGCTGATGTTCCAGGGCACCGGCTCCTCCGTCGGCAAGTCCCTCCTGGTGGCGGGCTTGGCGCGCGCGCTGGCGCGGCGCGGCCTGCGCGTGCGCCCCTTCAAGCCGCAGAACATGTCCAACAACGCCGCCGTGACGGCCGAGGGCGGCGAGATCGGCCGCGCCCAGGCCTTGCAGGCGCGTGCCGCCTTCGTGCCGCCCAGCGTGCACATGAACCCCGTGCTGCTGAAGCCGCAGAGCGAGATCGGCGCGCAGGTGGTGGTGCAGGGCCGCGTGCATGCCACCGCCCGCGCGCGCGACTACCAGGCGATGAAGCCCGCCTTGCTGCCCTTCGTGCTGGACAGCTTCGCCCGCCTGCGCGGCGAGGCCGACATCGTGCTGGTGGAGGGCGCCGGCAGCGCCTCCGAGGTCAACCTGCGCCGGGGCGACATCGCCAATATGGGCTTCGCCCGCGCGACGGGCACGCCCGTGGTGCTGGTGGGCGATATCGACCGCGGCGGCGTCATCGCCGCCCTGGTCGGCACCCACACGGTGCTGGAGCCGGAGGACCGCGCGCTGATCCGCGGCTTCATCGTCAACCGCATGCGCGGCGACCTCTCGCTGTTCGACGAGGGCATGGCGCAGATCGCGGCCCACACCGGCTGGGCGCCGCTCGGCCTGGTGCCGTTCCTCGACGCCGCGCGCCACCTGCCGGCCGAGGACGCGCAGGACCTGATGGACCACCTGCCGCGCCGCCCCGGCGCGCGCTGCCGCATCGCCGTGCCGGTGCTGCCGCGCATCGCCAATTTCGACGACCTCGACCCGCTCGCCGCCGAGCCTTCGGTGGACCTCATCCTGCTGCGCCCCGGCATGCCGCTGCCGGGGGATGTGGACCTCGTCATCCTGCCCGGCTCCAAGGCCACCATCGCCGATCTCGCCGCGCTGCGCGCCGAGGGGTGGGATGTGGACATACGCGCGCATCACCGGCGCGGCGGGCATGTGCTGGGGCTGTGCGGCGGCTACCAGATGCTGGGCACCCGGCTCGACGACCCCGGCGGCGTGGAAGGCCCGCCCGGCCACGTGCCCGGCCTCGGCCTGCTGGCGGTGGAGACGGTGCTGGCGGGGGACAAGCGGCTGGAGCGCGTCCGCGGCACGACGCTCGCCGATGGCCTGCCCTTCGAGGGCTACGAGATGCATATCGGCCGCAGCACGGGCGCGGACACGGCGCGGCCGCTGCTGGCGCTGGATGGCCCGGGGCGGGTGGAGGGCGCCGTCTCGGCCGATGGACGCGTGGCCGGCACCTATGTGCACGGGCTCTTCGCGGCCGATGCGCAGCGCGCGGCGTGGCTGGCACGGCTCGGCGCCGTCGCGGCGCCGCGGGATCATGAGGCGGGGATCGAAAGGGCGCTGGATGCGCTGGCGGCGCATCTGGAACGGTACGTCGATATCGAAGGGCTGCTGAAGGTCGGGGGAATGAATTCCCCCGAACCCCCTTCTTCTTTCTGCAAGTCTTAGGCGGCGGCGCGCTTCTCCGCGGTGCCGAAGCCGATCTTGCCGAACTCGGCGAAGACATGGTCCGCCCAGCAGGCGATGTCGCAGCGCTGCACGGCGGCCTCCATGCGGCGCATCCGCTCGGCGGCCTCGGCCTCCGGCATGTCCAGCGCCTCGTCCAGCGCGCGGTCGAGGTTGCGCTTGGAGTAGGGGTTGGTCAGCAGCGCATCCGGCAGCTCCACCGCGCAGCCGGCGAACTCGGAGAGCACCAGCGCGCCGGGCGTGCCGGCCTTGGCCGCCACGTATTCCTTCGCCACCAGGTTCAGCCCGTCGCGCAGCGGCGTGGTCAGGCAGATATCGGCGGCGTGGTAGTAGGAGAGCAGCGTCTCGAAGGGCGTCGAGTTGCTGAACAGCACCACCGGCGTCCAGTCCAGCTTCGAGAAGCGGCCGTTGATGCGGCCCACCGTCGCCTCGATGTTGCGCTGGGTGTCGTCATACACCTTCATCGAGGCGGCGGCGCGCACCGAGGTGACGACCAGCTTCACCTGCCCGATCAGCTCCGGCCGCCGCTCCAGCAGCCGCTCGAAGCCTTCCATCGCCTCGATCATGCCCTTGGTGTAGTCGGTGCGGCCGACGGCCATGATCAGGCGGCGGTCACCCAGCCCCTCGCGGATCTCGCGCTGGATGGCGCGGCTGGCGGGCTTCTCCACCACGCTGCGGATCAGCGCCGCGTCGGTGCCCACGGGGGCGCTGTCCAGCGCCACGGTGCGGCCGCCGACGCGCAGCGCCACCGGCATGTCCGGCTCCGACAGCGCCTGGCCCATGGCACCGAAGCCGGGGTCCACCGGCACGGTCTCGGCGATCTCGGCGCCGCCCAGGGCGCGCGCCAGCTCGGCGAAGTTGCGGGCGTAGCGCGGGATGTGGAAGCCCACCAGGTCGCAGGCCAGCAGGCTCTCCAGGATCTCCTGGCGCCAGGGCAGGATGTTGAACACATCCGCCGCCGGGAAAGGCGTGTGGTGGAAGAAGGCGATCTTCGCCTTCGGCTTCAGCTGCCGCAGATAGGCCGGCACCAGCCAGAGATTGTAGTCGTGGATCCAGATGACGGCGTCATCCTCCGCCTGCGCGGCGGCGGCCTCGGCGAACTTGCGGTTCACCGAGCGGAAGGTGTCCCAGTCCACGTTGTCGTAGCTGAACAGCCAGGGGAAGGAGTGCAGCACCGGCCACAGCGCCTCCTTGGAGGTGACGTGGTAGAAGCTCTCCACCTCCTCCGGCGTCAGCGGCAGGCGCGAGACGGTGTAGCCGCCATTGACGTCGTCGATGTGCACGACGCGCTCGAATTCCTCGCCCGGCTGCGCGTGCTTCCAGGCGACCCAGGCGCCCGCACCCGGCTCGGTGCGCTGGAAGAAGGATTTCAGCGTCGGCACGATGCCGTTCGGGCTGCGGTTGGGGCGGAACACCACCTTGCCGTCCTCCACCGCCTCCTCATAGGGCTGCCGGTGGTAGACGATGACGAGGGGAGACTTCTTCGTGCTCATGCCACGGCCTCCGGCAGCAGGTTGAAATGGCGGATGGCCTCGGCGATGCCCGCCGCGCCCGGCGCGGAAGACCGGAAGATACCCTCCACCCCGCGCAGCGCCTCGACCAGGCGCGGCTCGGAATTGCCGACGGCGACGCCCTTCAGCCCCGTCTGGAACAGCGAGAGGTCGTTCATCGTGTCGCCCGCCGTCAGCACGCGCTGCGCCGGCAGGCCGAGCGCCTGCACCAGCCGCAGCAGCGTCGGCCCCTTGGCGATGCCGCGCGGCAGCACGTCGAAAAAGGTGTCGGCGGAGAGGATGCAGTCGAAGCCCGCCTCCTCCACCTTGCGCACCGTCCCGGGCCGCAGCGTGGCGGGGTCGTAGTAGTAGCTGACGCGGTGGCGGAAGGCGGTGGGCTGCGGGCGCAGCCCGGGCTCGCCCGCCAGCATGGCCCGCACCCGCTCGCCGGCATCGTCCCAGCGCGCCACGATCTCGGCCTCCAGCGTCGGGATCGGCGCGAAGGTGGCGCCATCGAACACCGAGGTGCCGACATCGCCGATGATGTAGTGCGGCCGCGGCATGCCGGGCTGCGCCACCAGGTCGCGGATGAAGCCGATGTCGCGCCCGGTGACGAAGACCAGCAGCACGTCGTCGCGCGCCGTCAGCTCCTCATAGAGGGCGCGGCGCTGCGATTCGGAGCCGCCGAGGAAGGTGCCGTCGAGGTCGGTGGCGAGCACCAGGCCGAGATGGTTCATGCGCGGGGCGTTCATGCGAACACCCGCTTCGCCTGCGGCGTGGAGAGGGCCGGGTGGGCGATGCTGGCGCGGTGCTCCAGCGCGCGCGGCTCGGCGCGCAGCGGGCCGGTCAGCAGCGCGGCGATGGCGCGGTCGATCGACAGGCCACGGTGGACGATGCGGTCCACCGCCTCGCAGATCGGCATCTGCACGCCGAGGCGCTGGGCGAGGGCCAGCACGGAGCGGGCGTTGGCCACGCCCTCGACCACCGCGCCCTTCGCCGTGTCCGGCTTGCGGCCGGCACCCAGCGCCTGGCCGTAGGAGAAGTTGCGCGACTGCTCGGAGGAGCAGGTGAGCATCACGTCGCCGGCGCCGGAGAGGCCCAGCACCGTCTCCGCCCGGCCGCCGAGCGCCACGCTCAGGCGGCTGATCTCGGCCAGGCCGCGGGCGAGCAGCGCGGCGCGCGGGTTGGAGCCCATGCCGCGCCCGGCGATGATGCCGGAGGCCACGGCCAGCACGTTCTTCACCGCGCCGCTGACCTCGACGCCCACCGGGTCGTCCGAGAGGTAGGGGCGGAAGGTCTCGCTGGCCAGCGTCACGGCGATGCGCCCGGCGAGGTGGTCGGGGCCGAACAGGCCCTGCGCGCCGGCGGGGGCGGCGATGGTCACGGCGGTCGGCTGGTCCTCCGCCACCTCGGCGGCGAAGCTCGGGCCGGAGAGCACGGCCTGCGGCCGGTCCGGCATCTCCTCGGCCACCACCTGCGTCATCAGCGCGCCGCTGTCGGCCTCGACGCCCTTGGAGCAGAGCACGACGGGCACGCCCGGCGGCAGCAGCGCCTCGACCCGCGCCGCCACGGCGCGCAGGTGCTGCGACGGGATCACCAGCACGGCCAGTTCGGCACCGCGCAGCGCGGCCTCCAAATCGGCGGTGACGGCGATGGGGCGGGGGATTTCATGCGCGGGCAGGAAGGGGTTGCGGCCGGTGCTGTTGATCTCGGCCACCGCGCTCTCCTCGCGGATCCAGAGGCGGGTCTGCCGGCCGGCACGGTGCGCGGTCAGGGCCAGGGCGGTGCCCCAGGCGCCACCCCCGATGACGGCGACGCGGCCGAAGGGGGTGGGGTCGTGAAGATCGGTGGTCTGGGTGGCGTGTCCGGTGTTCGGCAACGGAAGGCCCTCCGCATTCTTGGGCGGCCCGGGACACGGTGCGCGAGGCGGTGTGCCGGAAGGGGCCGCGAGGGGACAGATCAGGTACGGCGTCAGCCGCTGATGGATGCGTCTCACGAAGTTGTGGAGGCACTAACCTGCTGTGCTGCGCCGCAAAAATCAAGTCCAGATTGAGGCAAATTTCGGGCGGTTTGGAAATCGCAGGGAGATCTGAAAGTTAATTTGATCGTTATTTTGGATTCCGATGCCTCATGTAAACGGCATGAACCCATCGTGTGCCGTGCAAGTCGGCTTCATGTCCTTATCGTAAGTTTCTATTTTCTGCATTTCGGATGGCCGCCCAGGAATGACTTGGGCGGACTTCCCGTTGCGGATGTTCGCCGGTTCAGGCGAGGCCCAGGACCAGCGCGGCCAGCGCCGCCACCGCCCCGCCCTGCAGGAGGCAGGCATGGCGGTAGAGTGCCAGGGCGCGGCGCAGGTCGGCCGGTCCGGCCCCGGCGCGGCCATCACCCATCCAGCCATCCTCGACACGGGTGTTGCCATAGACGCGCGGCCCGGCCAGGCGCAGCCCGAGGGCGCCGGCCATCGCCGCCTCCGGCCAGCCGGCATTGGGCGAGCGGTGGTGCCGCGCATCCCGCCGCACCGCACGCCAGGCGCCGCGCGCATCGGCGCCGCGCGTCGCCGCCGCCGCCAGGATCAGCCACAGCGCGGCGAGTCGCGAGGCGGGCAGGTTCACCCCGTCATCCAGCCGGGCGGCGGCCCAGCCGAAGGCCGCGTGGCGCGGCGTGCGGTGGCCGATCATGCTGTCGGCGGTGTTGATGGCCTTGTAGAGCACCGCCCCCGGCAGGCCGAGCACGCCGCACCAGAAGGCAGGCGCCACCACGCCATCGGAGAAGTTCTCGGCCAGGCTCTCGATGGCGGCACGGGCGACGCCCGCCTCGTCCAGCGTGGCCGGGTTGCGGCCGACGATCATCGCCACGGCGGCGCGGCCGCCTTCCAGACCGTCGCGCTCCAGACCCTCGGCCACGGCGGCCACATGCTCGTGCAGGCTGCGCTGGGCCGGCAGGGTGGCGGCCAGCACGGCCAGCAGCGGCACCGCCAGCGCCAGCGGCAGCGCCGCCAGCAGCGCCGCCTGGGCCAGCGCCGCGGGCACGCCGCAGGCCAGCAGCAGCAGCGCCAGCGCCAGCACGCCGCGCGCCTTGCGCCGCGCGAAGGGCAGCGTGTCGTGGTTCAGCGCGCGGTCGAGCCGGGCGATCAGCGCGCCCATCCACACCACCGGGTGGCGGATGGCGGAATAGAGCGGCCTGGGGTAGCCGAGAGCGGCTTCGAGCAGCAGCGCCCCGGCGAGGATCAACAGGGTGGTGTGCAGCGGGGCCATGGCGCGGTGT